>JBEVJQ010000405.1:0-3881 GCA_040510055.1 Burkholderiaceae bacterium
TCTACTGGGCCGGCAAGGACGCTGGCTTCTCGGTGATCGGCGATCTCAATTTCGCCTACCAGCACCCCTGGCAGGCGGAAGCCTGGTACTACCACCGCGGTGGCCTCGAGATGCTGCGCGAGGCCTATGCGAAGTACAAGGTCTACCCCGTCGGCGTGAGTTGGTGGGGATCGGAAGCGCTGGTATCGAAAAAGCCGATCAAGACGGTCGAGGACTTCAAGGGCCTGAAGGTGCGGACACCGCAGGGCATGTTCGCCGAGATCATCACCAAGCTCGGCGCCTCGGTGATCGTCGTGCCCGGCGGCGAGGTCTACTCGGCCCTCGACAAAGGCGTCGTCGATGCGGCCGACTGGGGGACCGAATCGATGAACGTCCGGATGGGGTTCTTCGAGGTCGCAAAAAACTCGGTCCGGATCAACCATTCGCTGCCGGCGCAGGACTTCGCGGTCAACCTGAACAAGTGGAGCGCACTGCCGGCCGATCTCAAGTCGATCGTCGGCAGTTGCGTTCGCGAGTGGACCTGGGACCAGATCCAACGGATCGCCGTCGAGGACACGCGGGCGACGGCCGACATCCGCGCCAAGGGCGGTACCACTTCAGTGTTGCCGGATGGCGAGTTGACCAAACTGCGCGCACTCGCCCAGAAGACCTGGGACGAGTGGTCGAAGAAATCGGCGCTTGCCCGAAAGGCCTACGACTCGCAGCTCGACTGGCTGAAGGCACTCGGAATCCTCGCATGACGGCAGGCCAGCGGCCGCGAGACGACGGAATCGACGACGGCGCCCTGGGCGCGGGCCGCGCCGCACCGCCGCCCGGCCCGGAAGGCGCGATCGCGCGCTTCTGCAGCGGCGTCGACCGACTCAACGAAGCCGTCGGCTGGCTGCTCGGACCGTTCATCATCTTCATCGCCGCCGCGATCTGCTATGAAGTGGTTTCGCGCGGCGTCCTGAACCTGGGAACGGTCTGGGTCGCAGAAACCGCGGTCTACGGCTCATCGGCGGTCTACCTGCTCGCCGGCGGCTACGCGCTGCTCCATCGCCGCCACGTCCGGATCGACCTGCTGCTCGGTGCGCTGTCACCGCGCCTGACCCAGTGGCTCGAACTGGCGATGTTCCCGTTCCTCGTCCTCTATGCCGGGTCGCTGCTGCTGGTCGGCTGGCAACTCGGTTGGACGTCTTTCGAGCAATCCGAGGGGACCGGGACGCCGTGGAATCCGGCCATCTGGCCGATCAAGCTCTGCATCCCGCTGGCCGGGCTGCTGCTGCTGCTGCAGGCGTTCTCGAACCTGTTCCGCGATCTGGGCCTGGCCCCTGCGGCAACTCCCGACCCGACCCCAGCGCAGGAGGTGGGCGCGGACACGCGGGGCGAGACCCGGTGACGATCGAGGCCCTCTCGGTACTGATGGCGCTGTCTTTCGTCGGGCTGCTCGTACTGGGGCTGCCGCTGGCCTTTGCCGCCGGCGCGATCGCGGTCATATTCGGACTGGCGCTCTACGGGCCACCGGGGCTGGTGCTGATCGTCAGCCGGATCTTCACGCTCCTCGGCAACAACGTCCTGGTGTCGGTGCCGCTGTTCGTGTTCATGGCCTGCCTGCTCGAACGATCGGGCATCGCCGAGGACATCTTCGGCGCGGTCACCGCCTGGGCCGGTCACATACCCGGCGGCCTCGCCGTCGCCGTGATCATCACCGCCACGTTGATGGCAGCGATGGTCGGCGTGCTGGGAGCCGAGGTGGTTACGATCGGCATCGTGGCGCTGCCCGCAATGCTGGCCCGCGGCTATCGCAAGGAACTGGCGCTCGGCTGCATCTGCGCCGGCGGCGGGCTGTCGACCCTGATCCCGCCGTCGGTCGTCTTCATCCTCTATGGCCTGACCGCCGGCGTCTCGATCGGCCAGCTCTATATCGCCGGCATCGTGCCGGGGCTGATGCTGGCCGCGCTCTACATCGCCTATATCGTCGTCCGGGCAAAGCTCGATCCGTCGATCGCGCCGCGCGCCCACTCGGTCGAGGCCGACCTGCCGTTCGCCCGGAAGGTCGCGTTGCTGCGCCGACTGCTGCTGCCGGTGCTGGTGGTATTCGCGGTTCTCGGTTCGCTCTATCTCGGCTGGGCGACACCGACCGAGGCCGGTGGCGTCGGAGTGGGCGGAGCAGCGCTGGCGGCGCTGGTCAAGCGACGACTGAACTGGGCCGCCGTGCGTCATGCCGTCACCGAGACCACCAAGACCACGGCAATGCTCTACTGGCTGTTCTTCGGCTCGTCGGCGCTGATCGGCGTGTATACGCTGGCCGGTGGCACACAAATGATCCAGCACATGCTGGCCGCCTTTCCCCTCGGGCCGATGGGCGTGCTGATCCTGATCCAAGGGGTCTGGATCATCCTCGGCTGTTTCATCGACTGGATCGGCATCCTGCTGCTGACGGCACCGATCTTCGTGCCGGTAGCAGTCAAGCTCGGCTTCGATCCCGTCTGGCTCGGTGTGCTGTTCTGCATGAACATGCAGATCTCGTACATCTCGCCGCCGTTCGGCCCGGCCGCCTTCTACCTGAAGGGCGTAACGCCGCCCGGCATCACGCTGACCGACATCTTCCGCTCGATCTGGCCGTACATGGGGTTGCAGGTACTCGCCCTGGGCATCGTGATGGCTTTCCCGCAGATCGCGCTGTGGTTGCCCGCGACAATGGGCCGATAGCAGGGAACTCGTCAGAAGGAGTATGCGATGAGCAAGATGCTGACCGAAGACCAGGTCGCGCAGTTTCGCGACGACGGCTACGTGAGCCCGGTCCGCGTGCTGAGCCGGGACGCCGCGCAGGCGGTTCGCGCCGAGCTCGAGGCGTTCGAGCGCGAGACCGGTGGCCCGCTGCGCGGCGAGCTGCGCCACAAATCACATCTGCTGTTCAAGTTCCTCTCCGATGTCGTTCACGACGAACGGATCATCGACGCGATCGAGGATCTGTACGGGCCCGACCTGCTGTGCTGGACGACCAACTTCTTCATCAAGGAAGCCCGGACACCGGCCTATGTCTCGTGGCATCAGGACTCGACCTACTGGGGACTGTCGCGACCCGATGTCGTCACGGCCTGGGTCGCACTAACGGAAAGCAACGGTGCTAACGGCGCGATGGAAGTGATCCCGGGTTCGCACCGGATGGACCAACTCGCGCACCGCGATACGTTTGCCGACAACAACCTGCTGTCGCGCGGCCAGGAAATCGCGGTCGACATCGATGCCAGCCGAGCCGTGCGACTGGACCTGGCACCCGGCGAGATGTCGCTGCACCACGTGCGCCTGGTCCATGGCTCGCCGCCCAATCCGTCCGACGACCGCCGGATCGGCTTCGCGATCCGCTATATCCCGACGTCGGTGCGCCAGATCCACGGCGATGACTCGGCGACGCTGGTCCGTGGGGTCGACCGGTTCCGGACCTTCGACCATGAGCCCGTACCGAGCACCAACCTGCAACCTGAGATGGTCGCACTGCACAAGATCATCACCGATCGCAACGCGCAGATTCTTTACCGCGGCACCGCGGTCCAGTCGTACAGCGATCCGGCCGCCAAGGGCGCGTTTCGCTAGCGCCGACCGCACGAGCGAGACGCCGGCGCCGCACCGCACTTGTCACATCGCGGAGCGGCGTCCTACACTCGATCGAAAATATCGATCTCCAACACGGCGAATCGAAAACGGAGACAACGGATGACCGCACTCGCGCAGGTCGCGGCGGGCGCGACCCTGGTCGCTGCCATCGCGCTCGGATCCCCGCCGGATGCAGCCGCTCAAGCGGCACCGAAGGGCGCTCCGCTGAAGACGGTAGTCTTCATCCAGCCCAATCCGTCGGCGATCAATTCGTTCCAGACCGCGGTCGCCACCGGCGAGGGCTA
>JBEVJQ010000406.1:0-19270 GCA_040510055.1 Burkholderiaceae bacterium
GATCGGCACGCCGCTGCTGTCCGACCCGTTTCATCCCGACCGCTGGGATTACGTCTTCCGGTTCCAGTATCCCAACGGCGACGCCGAGGTTCGTCGCGTGACGATTCGCTTCGAAGGCGACAGCGTCTCGAAGATCGATGCCGAGAAGTTGCCCGAACGCGATGACGATCGTGACCCGGCGCTGCCCGGTTACCGCCCACCGAAAGCGAGTTGACATGACGACCGACGCCGACGGGGTACGATCCACGGCCGAGACGCCGGTCGCTGCGGCACTGAGAGTGGCGGTGGCCGGTGCCAGTGGCCGGATGGGGCGGATGGTGATCGAGGCCGTGGTCGGCGCACTTGACCTGTCGCTGGTGGGCGCGCTGGACCGCGCCGACAGTCCTGCTGTCGGCGAGGACGCCACCGCCTTCCTCGGCCGGTCCAGTGGCGTGACGATCGAGACCGCGATCGAGCCGGTGCTCGAAGCGGCCGACGTGCTGATCGACTTCACCCAGCCGGCCGGGACGCTGGCGCACGTCGCGGCCTGCCGCCGACTCGGGACCCGGCAGGTGATCGGCACTACCGGCCTCGACGAAGCCGGGCGGCGGACGATTGCCGAGGCCGCGCAGGACACGGCGATCGTGTTCGCGCCGAACATGAGCGTGGGCGTCAATGTCATGTTGCGCCTCGTCGAACTGGCGACGCGGGCGCTGGCGGCCGATTGCGACATCGAGGTCATCGAGGCCCATCACCGGATGAAGGTCGACGCCCCGTCGGGTACGGCGATCGCCCTGGCCGAGGTCATTGCCCGTGGACTCGGCCGGTCGCTGGACCAGATCGGCGTGCACGCGCGCCATGGCCACACCGGGGCGCGCGAAGCCGGAACCATCGGGTTCTCGGTGATTCGCGGCGGCGACATCGTCGGCGACCACACGGTTCTCTATGCCGCCACCGGCGAGCGGATCGAGATCACGCACCGCTCGTCGAGCCGCGCGACCTACGCCCAGGGCAGCATCCGGGCATGCCGATTCCTCAGGGACAAGCGGCGCGGGCTGTTCGACATGCAAGCCGTGCTCGGACTCGACGGCCGCTGAGGCCGAGAGGCCGCGGCCGGCGGCCATGGTCCTGGGCACGGGGGATGCCCCGTCGCACGATGCGGTCTCCGAAATCGCCGGGCGTGGGTAGGGACTCGGAGCAGCCACCGTCCGGGCCCGCCGACGTCGCCCCTTTCCGCCCGCGTGCCGAAGCCCCGGAGGTGCCGGCGTGGGTGGCAAGGGGCGTCGGTCGTCTCCCTCGTCCCCTGCGCGATCCAGTCTGGCTGGTGATCCGTGCCGGCCAGCGCTGGGTCGAGGCCGACGCCTCGGAACTCGGTGCCGCGATCGCGTTCTACACCATCTTTTCGCTGGCACCGATACTCGTGATTACCGTCGCCGTCGCCGGTGCGGTCATCGATGCCGACGTGGTCCGCGACCAGATCGTCCACGAGATCGAAGCTCTGGTGGGCGCCGAGGCCGCTGTCGCGATCAACGACCTGATCCAGTCGGGCTGGCGGGTCGAGGGCGGAGCGCTGGCGATCGGCCTTGGAGTCGTGACCCTGCTGTTCGGGGCGACCGGCGTGTTCGCGCAGTTGCGCTCGGCGTTGAACGAGATCGGGCGAATAACGCCAGACAGCTCGGCTGTCGGCGCCTTCGTCCGTGTCCGGCTGGTGTCGATCGCGCTGGTGCTGGGCTGCGGATTCCTCGCGCTTGCGTCCCTGGTGCTGAGTGCCGCCGTCTCGGCGACCACCGACTATCTCGCGCAGATCATTCCCGCAGGCGACTTCATCGCCCGATCCGTGGACTTGCTGGTTTCGACGGCCGTGCTGACGGTCGCGTTCGCGGCCCTGCTGCGCTGGCTACCCGATCGCTCGCCCAGTGCTCGCGGAAGCTGGTTCGCGGCGCTGGTGAGCGCCGTCCTGTTCTCGATCGGCCGCTATGCGATCGGTCTGTATCTCGGGCGGGTGTCGATCCGCTCGGCCTACGGCGCGGCCGGATCGTTCGTCATCATCATTCTCTGGGTGTACTACTCGGCGCAAATCCTGCTGTATGGCGCAGCGTTGGGCCGGGTCTACGATGACAGTCGCGGCGCGGGCGCCGGCGATAGTGCGCCGTTGCCTCAGCGCCCGAGCATGCCGACCGGGAGCGGTCGCGAAACGGCCGCGACGACGATCTCGGCCGTCAGCAACTCCGGCAGCACGGCCGGCGTTCGCGAACTCCCGCCGTAGTACAGATAGAGCGGAACGCCGTTGCGGCCATGGCGCGCCAGTTCGGCGGTTATCGCCGGATCGCTGCGCGTCCAGTCGGCTCGCAGCGCGACGATCCCGGCGCGAGCGAACGCCCGCCGGACGGCTTCGCGCTCGAGCGCGATCTTCTTGTTGGCCTGGCAGCTGATGCACCAGGCCGCGGTAAAGTCGACGAATACCGGGCGTCCGGCATCGAGCGCCTGCTCGACAGCAGCGCGCGACCACGGCTGCCAGTCGATGGCGTCGCCGGTTCCTGACTCGGACGGGGAAACGGCAGGCGCGGTTGCCCGATCGGCGGCATCGACCCTTGCCCCCTCGGTCGCCAGCCGCTCGATGACGACGAGCTGCCAGCCAATGGTCCCCAACGCGGTGGTCATCGCGATCGCAGCCGCGGTCGACCAGACCCGCGGGCCCGCGCCCGCCCGGCGACCGTGATGACGCCGCTGCTGGCTGCGACCATGGAGCCACGCGGCGAAACCGACCACCACGGCCGCGATGAGCAGGCGCAGCACGCCGTCGGCCCCGGTCTGCAAGGTCAACACCCAGGCGAGCCAGGCGGCCGTGGCCAGCATCGGAAACGCCAGCACCTGCCGGAACCCCTCGAGCCACGGGCCAGGCCGCGGCAGCAGCCGCAACAGGCCGGGTACCAGTCCGAACAATAGGTACGGGATGGCCATCCCGAGACCGAGCGCGACGAAGATCAGCAGCGTCTGGATGGCACCCGTCCCAAGCGTGAAGCCGATGGCGCTGCCCATGAACGGCGCCGTGCAGGGGGTCGCCACCAGCACCGCGACGACACCGGCCGAGAAGTGACCGACCATGCCTTGGCCCCGGGCGTCGATCGTCGTCAGGCGGGCGCCGACCTCGAACACGCCGAACAGGTTCAACGCGATCGCCACGAACAGCAGGCACATCGACGCGACGAACACCGGTGACTGCATCTGGAAGCCCCAGCCCGCGGCCTGACCGACGCTGCGCAGCGCGAGCAGCAACGCTCCGAGCACGACGACCGACAGCACGACGCCGGCGGCAAACGCGAACGCATGACGGCGGCGGGTGCGCGAGCCTGCGCCCGAGGCGGCAAACGACAACACCTTGAGTCCAATCACCGGGAACACGCACGGCATCAGGTTCAGCAACAGTCCGCCGATCAGCGCACCGCCTGCGGCCAGCAGCAACGACGCCGATACCGCCGGCGACTGACCGGTGGCCGGAGCCGCCGGCGACGAACCGGTAATCGGAGCCGACGACGGACCGGTACCCGGAGCGGCGGCCGACGGATCAGCCACGGACCCCGGCGGCAAGACCCGCGACAACAACGAATCGCCGGGCCGGATCCCCGTGATCGAAGGACCGACGGCGGGCGCCGGTTGCCGCACGGTCGCGACCGATATCGTCTCGCCCGGCGCGGGCAGCATCGTTTGCCAGGCGAGCCGCAACTCGATCGGCTTGCCATCGACCACGAGCAAGCCCTCGGCGGCGTTGTCGGGCACGGCAGCCTGCGCATCGGGCGCGATCGCCATGACCAGCAACCGCCGCTCCGGCTCCGCCTGCGCGCGTACTAGTCGTTGATCGGCCGCCGGCGTGACGACGCCCTCGAAGTACGGGAAGAATTCCACCCGGCGGCCGGTCACTGTCGTCGGCAGCTCGATCAGGAGGCGATCGGCGCTGCGCTGCGCGGGCACGGTGACCGAAGCTGTCCGATCGGGTACCGCGGCAGTTGCGCGCTCGAAGGCCGCCTGGTGCTCGCTCCATGGCGATGCGGACTGCGGCGACGACCCCGAGGCGATCGGAAGGTCGAGCGCAAGGCGTGCCTCTCCCGGAATGCAGACCTCGCGGCAGACGAGCCACTGAGCGTCGACCGTGAAAGCGGCATGCGGGCCACCTTGCCACGGTTGCGGCACAGTGACCACGCGCCAGAGCAACGTCTCGCCTTCATAGCCGTAGTTGGCCAGTGGCCCGACCGCGATCCGTTCCGGTGCCGGCCATTCGATCGGCCCCGACACCATGCCGCCTGGGATGACCGGTTCGAATCGCGTCGCGAGTCCCGAATCACCGGGATTGCGCCAGTAGGTATGCCAACCGGGATCGTGCGCGAGCCGCAGGCCGAGGCGAAACGATTCGCCCGGGCGAACGAACGCGCGATCGCTGACCAGCGCGACCTCGAGGTGATCGGCACGGTGCGCGCCCTTGATCGGCGCGCCGGCGGGCGCGCTGCCGAACTGCGCCGGCGACGATGTCGGGCCGGCGAGCATCAGGCCCGTGCCGAGCACCAAAGCCGCTAGCCACATGACGACGCCGAACCTGGAGGACGAAACTGTCACTAACGGATTTTACGCGTCGTGCCGGGGCCGTGCCGTCGCCACCGCCATCCGGGCGGACCGGGCTTGCCGGCGATCGGCCACGGACCGCTGCCTTGACCCCCCAGGGCCGAATCCCTACCATCGCGCCGATGAGCCAGTCCCTGACCCTCCTGGGTGAGCGCGCGACGCGGCTGCTGGCGATCACCCGGCGGTTGTCCGAGGAAAATCGCGAACTGCGCGCGCAACTCGATGCAGCACGATTGGCCCAGGCGCGCCTCGAGGCACGTGTCAACGAAGCCCGCGCGCGCGTCGAGTCGGCCCTGGCTCGATTGCCGCTCGCCGAGACGGCAGATTCCTGAGGCCGGCGCGGAGCACGATGGAGCAGATCGAAGCCAGGATCCTCGATCGGATCTACAAGCTCCAGGTTCCCGTCCAGGAGCGCGCCCGTCTGATGCAGGCCGTGGAGCTGGTCGATCGCAAGATGCGCGAGATCCGTGACGCCGGCAAGGCGCAGGGGCCCGATCGCATCGCCGTCAACGCCGCACTGCAGCTGGTCTACGAATTCCTCGGACGCACCGCGGCCGCTCCTCTTGTCGCCGACGGCATGTCGGCCGACACGACCGTTGCACCGGACGCGGATCCCCTCGATGACGGCGACCAAAGCGACATCGGGCTTGCGCCCAAAGGGTCGCACGTGCCCGGATCGGCCAGTGCCGATCTCGCGGTCACAGCGGTCACCGACGCCGGCTCGGCGACACGGGGCGCTCAGCCGGCCGTTGTCGACACGAAGGGCGCCGAAGGCAAGGCCACCGAGAGCAACGCCGCAGAGGTCGGCGGTGCTGCTGGCAAGGGCACAGATGCCAAGGGTAGCGATGCCAAGGGTACAGATGCCAAGAGCGCCGATGCCAAGGGCACCGATGCCAAAGTGACTGATGCCAAAGTCACTGATGCCAAGAGCACCGTTGGCAAGAGTGTCGCGGCCAAGGGCACCGATGGCAAGGCCCTCGATCTCAGGGCGATCGACGCGAAAGGTGGTGATACGCGAAGCAGCAGCGACGGCAAGCGCGCCGATCCCAGCAGCGGCGCCGAGGTGCCGGCTGCAGGCAAGCGGCCCGAGACCGCCGACAATCGTCGTACCGAAGGAAAGGGAGCGGCCAAGTCCGGCCGGGCGCACGAAGCGGACAAGACCGCCGTCCCTTCCTCGCCCGATGCCGAGATCGAACGGATCAGCAGCGAACTCGAGGCCGAGATCCGACGGCAGGAAAGCCTGTTCTGACGGCCCGGCGCGGCGCCGACGAATGGCGACCGCAACCATTGCCATCGAGCTTCGATCGGAGGGTACAATCGGATTGCCCTGCGGTGCTCGCCACGGTCAAAATATCCTTGAACCAATGTGATGCATCAGGCAGAGGGATTCGTGTTCGCCCCTGTTGTGATCGTCCCTTCGTCGGATGAACCTGATGGGGCAGCATCTTCTGCCGACCTGAACTTAAACGGTTCAGGATGCTGGCCGGACGGCACAGGCGGGGTACTGCTCATTCGTTCATCGTGGCGGATCGGTTCACGATGACCTGTTGGTTGATGAAGTCCGAACCGGACGAGTGCTCGATCGACGATGCACTTGCCGCGGCGAACGCGACGGTCCCCTGGACCGGTGTCCGCAGCTATCAGGCGCGCAACTTCATGCGCGACCGGATGCAATGCGGTGATCCGGTCCTTTTCTACCACTCGAGTTGCCCCGAGCCGGGGATCGTCGGCCTCGCCGAAGTCGCCTCCAGCGCCTATCCGGACCCGACGCAGTTCGATCGGAAATCACCGTACTACGACGCTGCCAGCAAGCGCGAGGCGCCGCGTTGGCTGCTGGTCGACGTCAAGGCACTGAAGAAGACGCGGCTGCTGAGCCTGCCGGAACTGCGCGCCGATCGGCAACTCGACGGCTTGCTGATCCTCAAGCGCGGCAATCGCCTTTCGATCACGCCGGTCGAACCGCGCCACGAGGCGCGCATCCGCGAGTTGCTCGAACGCCTGCCCGTGACTCCGGACTGACCTGGCCGCAAGGCGTGCGCGCCCGGGCGCTTCAGGGGCTGGCGTCCTTCACACGAGGGCAGGTACAGAACGCTAACCGGACGCCGCCTGGGGGCCAGCCGGCGACCGGCGATAGGCTCGCCACAGCAGCCAGACGCCGAAGCCGAACATCGGCACGCATAGCAGCTGGCCCATCGTGAACGGGCCGAGCACCGTGCCGAGAAACGCGTCGGGCTCGCGCGCGAATTCGGCGAGGAAGCGCAGTACGGCATAGCCGACGAGAAACGCGCCCGAGACCGCGCCGCGCGGCCGCGGTCGCGCCGAGTACCACCAGAGCCAGGCGAACAGCAGCAACCCTTCGCCGGCCATCTGGTAGAGCTGTGACGGGTGCCGGCCGAGACCGTCGCGCGCCTCGGGAAAGACCATCGCCCAGGGCACCGAGGTCACGCGGCCCCATAGCTCGCCGTTGATGAAATTGGCGAATCGCCCGGCCGCGAGGCCGAGCGGCACGAGCGGTGCGACGAAATCGCCGAGATCGAGATAGCGGATGCCGCGGCGCCGTGCAAACCAGCCGAGGGCGAGCAGCACGCCCACCAGTCCGCCATGGAACGACATCCCTCCGGTCCATACGGCAAAGATCGCCAGGGGATCGGCTAGAAACACGCCAGGCTTGTAGAACAGCACGTATCCCAGCCGACCACCGACGATCACGCCCAGGACGCCGTAGAACAACAGGTCCTCGAGGTCCTTCGGTGCGAGGCCGGTGCGCGCGCCAGGGTGAGAATGGGCGAGCCGCCGTTTGCCGAGCAGATAGAACAGCAGGAACGCGAGCAGGTACATCAGCCCGTACCAGCGGATCGCCAGCGGGCCGACCTGGAAGGCCACCGGATTCCAGCCGGGATGAATCAGCATGCTCTGTGTCGGCTCCGGGGGTGGTCGGCGGTCGCACTATCGGCGACGAACGGCGCGAGTATTATTGAACAACCGTCGCCCTCGCTCTGCAGGAACCGCCAAGATGAGCGCCAATCGCCGCAGTCGCAACATCACGCAAGGGCCCGAGCGGGCCCCCAACCGATCGATGTATTACGCGATCGGCTACCAAAAGGCCGATTTCGACAAGCCGATGGTCGGCGTGGCCAACGGGCACAGCACGATCACGCCCTGCAACGCCGGACTGCAGAAGCTGGCCGATGCCGCGATCGAGGCGATCCGCGTCGCCGGCGGCAATGCGCAGGTGTTCGGCACGCCGACAATCTCCGACGGCATGTCGATGGGCACCGAGGGGATGAAGTATTCGCTGATCTCGCGTGAGGTCATCGCCGATTGCATCGAGACCGCGGTCCAGGGCCAGTGGATGGATGGCGTCCTCGTGATCGGCGGTTGCGACAAGAACATGCCGGGCGGGATGATGGGTATCCTGCGCTGCAACGTGCCGGCGATCTACGTCTATGGCGGCACGATCAAGCCCGGGAAGCTCGACGGCAAGGACCTGAATCTGGTCTCGGTGTTCGAAGCCGTGGGTGAATTCTCGCGCGGACAGATGTCCGAACAGGAATTCGAGGCGATCGAGCGTCATGCGATCCCGGGTACGGGCTCGTGCGGCGGCATGTACACCGCGAACACGATGTCGTCGGCTTTCGAGGCGATGGGGATGAGCCTGCTCGGTTCGTCGACGATGGCCAATCCGGACGACGAGAAGACCGGCTCGGCGGCGCGCTCGGCCGAGGTGCTGCTCGATGCGGTTCGCAACGACCGCAAGCCGCGCGACATCGTCACGCGCAAGTCGATCGAGAACGCGGTGACCTTGATCATGGCTGTCGGCGGCTCGACCAATGCCGTGCTCCACTTCCTCGCGATCGCGCATGCCGCCGAGGTACCGTGGTCGATCGACGATTTCGAGCGGATCAGGAAGCGTGTACCCGTGATCTGCGACCTGAAGCCATCGGGCCGCTATCTCGCCGTCGACCTTCATCGCGCCGGCGGCATCCCGCGCGTCCTGCGGACGCTGCTCGACGCCGGGCTGCTACATGGCGACTGCATGACGATCACCGGCCGGACGCTGGCCGACGAACTGGCGGCACTTCGCGAATGGGGCCCGCCCGAGCAGGATGTGATCCGCACGATCGACAAGCCGCTCTATCGTAGCGGCCATCTGGCGATCCTCAAGGGCAACCTGTCGCCCGAGGGCTGCGTGGCGAAGATCACCGGCCTGAAGAACCCGGTGATCACCGGACCGGCGCGCGTGTTCGACGACGAGCAGAGTGCCCTGAAGGCCGTCCTCGACGGCCGGATCAAGGCTGGCGACGTGATGGTGCTGCGCTACCTTGGTCCGAAGGGAGCGCCGGGGATGCCGGAGATGCTGGCGCCGACATCGGCATTGATCGGTGCCGGACTCGGCGAATCGGTCGGACTGATCACCGACGGGCGTTTTTCCGGTGGCACCTGGGGGATGGTCGTAGGCCACGTCGCGCCCGAAGCCGCGGCCGGTGGAACGATCGCACTGGTCGTTGAAGATGATCGGATCACGATCGACGCTCATCAGCTGATGCTGCATCTGCATGTCGACGACGCTGAACTGGAACGGCGGCGGGCCGCGTTTCGGCCACCGGCACCGCGCTATCGGCGCGGCGTGCTCGGCAAGTTCTATCGCCTGAGCTCCAGCGCGAGCCGTGGCGCCGTGCTCGACGGCGATTAGCCGTTAGCACTTTGGGTCAGCGGTCGATCAGGCCGAACGTCGATGCAGGTACATCCGGTACGAGCTAGCGCCGCGACTTGCGTCCGCCAATCTTCAAGTGTCCGAACTGCTCTTCGAGCCGTTCCTTGGCGCGCTTCTCGTAGTCGGCCGCCTCGACTTGACGCTTGTCGCGGCCAAACAGCCGTTCGAAACCTTCGAACCAGACGAAGGCGCAGCCGAACATCGCGAGAATCCACCACCACGACAGAGCGGTGACCGGGCCGATTTCGAGCCATTTGGCCACGGTCAACGCCGTCGCCAGCCAGACCAGGTACATATAGACCACTCCGATTTCGCGCGCAGGGTACGAGCCTATGTCGGTGGCGCCCACGACCTGCTCGTGAAACTGCCAGGCGGTCAGGGTCAACCCGCAGGCGGCGGCTGTCGTTAGAATCGTCGGGTGGACGCCGGCCCGCGCTTGGGGTCGGGGTCGACCCGTCCGAGCACCGCGGCGATTCGTTAGTCATCCCGCCCAACTGAGGAGTCCGAAGGCCGTGCCCAACAAGAGTCCATTCCAGCTGTGCGCCGTCGCCGTTGCCCTGACGCTGTCGGTGGCGGTGTCGGCCCCCGTTCGCGCCGACGCCGAGTTGCTCAAGGCGAAGAACTGCACCGCCTGTCATGCCGTCGACAAGAAGCTGATCGGTCCGTCATACAAGGATGTCGCGGCGAAGTACGCCGGCGACAAAGATGCACAGGCCAAGCTGGCGAAGAAGATCCGGGACGGCGGCACCGGGGTCTGGGGTCAGATCCCGATGCCGGCGAATCCCCAGGTCTCGGCCGACGAAGGGACCAAGCTGGCCACCTGGATCCTGGAACAGAAGTAGGGGTCGAGTGAGACCCTGACGTCGCTCGCTAGCGGATAGCTTCGCCGCTCCCCGGGCGCCCGCTGCGCCGGCGCCCCGCTGTTCGATGCGCCGCTCCCCGGCCGGTCCCTGCGCCGGTCCCGGGCGTTCGCCCGCGCCCGCCCGGCCATTGCTGCGCGGTCAACCGGGCGTTCCGTTGCCTGCTGCCTCCACCTGGTGCCGCTGCGTCACCCGAGGCGCCTCGCTGACCGCCGCCCCGGGCGTCGCTGCGCCATTTGGCTCCCTCCCTGGGCTGTCCGGCTTGGCCGGAAACCCAAGCGCCGACTGGTTTCGGCCCAGCGCCCGAACACCTTCCCGCGCGGGCGTCCCACCCTCGTCCGTGCGGACGTACAGCAGCTCGCCGCGCGCGAGTAGGCGGTCGATCGGCCGGCGATCGGCTGGGCCGCACCGGCCGTCCTCCAATCTCTGGCGTATTCGTCGGCAAAGGGTACAGTTCGTTGCCTACACACAACGCTTCTGTGGCGTGGTGTTCACTGCGTCCAAGCCCAGGCTTGGTGCCAGACCCCTTTCCTCCCTGGCTGGTTTGCCCCGGATTAACCTCCGGGGCTTTTTTTTTGTCGATCAGTCAATAGAATCGCGGCGGCCGCCGAATCCAACGACCGGGTAAACCTGATTGTTGTTTCGCACGAGGGCAGCGCGATGACCGGGCGCAGCGGCACGACGATCGGTCTGCTGCGCGTCATGACGGTGCGATGAACTTCGACATCCTGCTGCAACAGATTCTCAATGGTCTCGTCCTGGGCAGCGTCTATGCGTTGATCGCCCTCGGCTACACCATGGTCTACGGCATCCTTCAGCTGATTAACTTCGCCCACGGCGAGGTGCTGATGGTCGGGGCGATGGTCGGGATGACGATGGTCACGCAGGTTCTCGCCGACACCGGCTGGCCCGGATGGGTGAAGCTGGTCGTCGCCCTGGCCGTGGCCATTCCGGTCTGCGCGGCGCTGTCGATGCTGATCGAGCGGCTGGCCTACCGGCCGCTGCGCAATGCGCCGCGGCTGTCGCCCCTGATCACGGCGATCGGCATCTCGATCGTGCTGCAGACACTGGGTATGATCATCTGGTCGCCGAACCCTCAGGTCTTTCCCGACCTGCTGCCGACCGACCCGATCCACATCGGCGGGGCGATCCTCGCGCCCAAGCAACTGCTGATTCTCGGCGTCTCGGCCGCGATGATGGCCGGGTTGATGCTGCTGGTAAATCGCACCCGGCTCGGTCGGGCCATGCGGGCCACGGCCGAGAATCCACGAATCGCCGGGCTGATGGGCGTCAATGCCAACTTCGTCATCGCTGCGACCTTCGCGATCGGCGCCGCGCTGGCCGCGGTGGCCGGCATCCTGGTGGCGATGAACTACAACATCGTCCACTTCTCGATGGGTTTCGTTCCGGGACTCAAGGCCTTCACCGCCGCCGTCCTCGGCGGTATCGGCAACATCGCCGGTGCCATGGTCGGCGGCATCCTGCTCGGCGTCATCGAAAGCCTCGGTGCCGGCTACATCGGGGACCTCACCGGCGGCTTCTTCGGCAGCCACTATCAGGACATCTTTGCCTTCGCCGTCCTGATCATCGTGCTGCTGTTCCGGCCGTCGGGCATCATGGGCGAGCGCATCGCCGACCGGGCCTGAACCGCCGATGAGAGTGCTGTTCCCGACCCTGGCCGACAAGCCCCGTGCGGCGCTGGCGGCGACGGTCACGATCGTGGTCGTGCTCCTGCTGCTGCCGATCGCCGCTGCCGAATTCGCCGGCAACTTCTGGGTCCGGCTGATGGCGATGGCGCTGCTCTACGTGATGCTCGCGCTCGGGCTCAACATCGTCGTCGGGTTCGCCGGTCTGCTCGATCTCGGCTACGTCGCGTTCTATGCGGTCGGCGCCTACCTCTACGGGCTGCTGGCCTCGCCGCACCTGACGACGCAGTTCCCGGTACTGGCGGAGTGGATGCCAGCCGGCTTTCATGCGCCGGTCTGGGCGGTCGTCCCGCTGGCCGCAGGCGTCGCTGCCATGTTCGGCGTGCTGCTCGGGATTCCGGTGCTCAAGCTGCGCGGTGACTACCTGGCGATCGTGACGCTGGGGTTCGGCGAGATCATCCGGATCTTCCTGAACAACCTCAATTCCCCGGTCAACATCACCAACGGCCCACAGGGAATCGGCAGCATCGACCCGGTGCGGATATTGGGTCACCGGCTGTCGCAGCGCCTGGAGTTGTTCGGCTACGAGTTCTCGTCGGTGCAGCTCTACTACTACCTGTTTCTCGCGCTGGCCGCCGCGATCATCGTCGTCAGCATCCGGCTCCAGGACTCGCGCGTCGGCCGCGCCTGGATGGCGATCCGCGAGGACGAGATCGCCGCCAAGGCGATGGGCATCAACACACTCAAGATCAAGCTGCTGGCGTTCGCGATGGGAGCTTCGTTCGGAGGAGTGTCGGGCGCGATGTTCGCCGCCTTCCAGGGTTTCATCTCGCCCGAAAGCTTCATCCTGATGGAGTCGATCGTGATCGTCTCGATGGTCGTCCTGGGCGGCATGGGCCACATTCCCGGCGTCGTCCTCGGCGCCGTGATCCTCTATGCGATCCCCGAGGCACTGCGCGTATGGGCCCGGCCGACGCAGGAATTCCTGTTCGGCCACGAACTGGTCGCTCCCGAAGCGCTGCGGATGCTGCTGTTCGGATTGGCGATGGTGCTGATCATGCTCTACCGGCCACACGGGCTATGGCCCGCGCCGACCCATGGCCGACGGCTACGGCTGCGCCCGGGAGGCCAGCCGCCGCCGTCGGCCGCGGCGGCGGCCGCGGGAACCGGGGGAGCAGTGGCTGGCCGACCTGGGCCGGCATGAGCGAAGTCTCCGAACCCATCCTCGAGGTCGCCGGCGTCGACAAGCGCTTCGGCGGGTTGCAGGCGCTGTCGGGTGTCGCGTTGAAGATTCTTCCGGGCCAGATCTACGGCCTCATCGGTCCGAACGGGGCCGGCAAGACGACGTTCTTCAACGTCATCACCGGCCTCTACTCACCCGATGCCGGAAGCTTCCGGCTCTCGGGGCAGCCGTACGAGCCGGCAGCGGTTCACAAGGTCGCCGAAGCGGGGATCGCGCGGACGTTCCAGAACATCCGGCTGTTCGGACAGATGACTGCGATCGAGAACGTCATGGTCGGTCGCCATGTCCGGACCCGCACTGGCGTCTGGGGCGCGGTGTTCGACACCCGTGCCAAGCGCGCCGAGGAACAGGCGATCCGCGAGCGGGCGCAGGCACTGCTCGATTACGTCGGGATTGGGGAGTTGGCCGAATACCAGGCGCGAACGCTGTCCTATGGCGACCAGCGCCGGCTCGAGATTGCCCGGGCGCTGGCGACCGATCCGAAACTGCTGGCCCTCGACGAACCGGCCGCCGGCATGAACGCGACCGAGAAGGTCGCCCTTCGTGGCCTGCTGTCCCATATCCGCGCCGACGGCCGCACGATCCTGCTGATCGAGCACGACGTCAAGCTGGTTATGGGACTCTGCGATCGTGTCACCGTCCTCGACTACGGCAAGCAGATCGCCGAAGGGCGGCCCGCCGAGGTCCAGCGCGATCCGGCGGTCATCGAAGCCTATCTCGGTGGCGGCCATGAGTGACGCCAATCGCCCGGCGCGCGGATCGGCTGCGGTTGCTGCCGCCACGCCGTCCGAAGCGCCCTACAACGAAGCGACGGCGCGGGCCGCGGCAGCGGTGGACGCGCGCGCGCTGCTCTCGGTTCGCGGCCTCGAGGTCGCGTACGGTGGCATCCAGGCTGTCAAGGGGGTCGATCTCGATGTCCGCGAGGGCGAGCTGGTGACGCTGATCGGCGCCAACGGTGCCGGCAAGACCTCGACGCTGAAGGCGATCACCGGCCTGCTGACCCCCCGGGCCGGCGAGATGCTCTACGACGGCCGATCACTGCGCGGCCGCGGTCCGCATGAACTGGTCGGCCAGGGCCTGGCGATGGTGCCTGAGGGTCGCGGCGTGTTCGCACGGATGACGATCACCGAGAACCTGCAGATGGGCGCCTACAGCCGGCGCGACAAGGAGGTAGCCGCCGACATCGAGCGCCAGTTCGACGTCTTCCCGCGGCTGCGCGAGCGGGCGTCGCAAACGGCCGGCACGCTGTCGGGCGGCGAACAGCAGATGCTGGCGATCGCGCGTGCAATGATGAGCCGCCCGCGCCTGTTGGTACTCGACGAGCCCAGCATGGGCCTGTCGCCGATCATGGTCGGCCATGTGTTCGAGGTCATTCGCGAGGTCCACGAGCGCGGGACGACCGTGCTGCTGGTCGAGCAGAACGCCCGACTGGCGCTGCAGGCGGCCAATCGCGCCTATGTGATGGACTCGGGCCTGATCACGATGACCGACAGCGCCGACCGGATGCTCGGCGACCCCCGCGTGCGCGCCGCCTACCTCGGCGAAGGTTGACGTCCGCGTCAGCCGGTCGCACTGGCCAGGTCGGCGGCGGTGGTGAAGGCGTCGGCGAAGAACGCGTCCTCGCGCAGTCCGCAGCGCGTGATGAAATCGTGGCGCGCCGACTCGACCACGATCGGCGCGCCGCAGGCATAGACCTCGTACGCCGACAGGTCGGGATGATCGGCCATCACCGCGCGATGGACGAACCCGTCCCGTCCGCTCCAGCCGTCTTCCGGCAAGGCGTCCGAAATCACCGGGACGTAGCGGAACCCGGAAATATCCGCTTCCCATTGGCGACAGAGTGCGTCGTGGTAGAGGTCGACGGGACGGCGCCCGCCCCAGTACAGGGTCATCGGCCGCCACGACGCGGCGTCGGCGCCGGTCGCCGCAGCCTTGATCCGGGCCTGTTCGACCAGCGCCTTGATCGGGGCGAAGCCGGTGCCGCTCGCCAGCAGAATCACCGGTGACGACGAGTCCTCACGCAGGAAGAACGTCCCCAGCGGGCCCTCGAGACGCAGGATGTCGCGCACCTTGATCGCCGGCTGCCTGGTCCCGAACAGCGCATCGGAGAACCTGCCGCCGGGAAAGTGGCGGATGTGCAATTCGATCGCGTCGCTCGTCCCCGGCGCCGTCGCCATCGAGTAGCTCCGTCGAACGCCGTCCTTCAACAGCAGGTCGACGTACTGGCCGGCCAGGTACTGGAGCCGTTCGGTTGCCGGCAGCTGCAAGCGCAGTTGGACGACATCCGGTGCGAGCTTCTCGATCGCCGCAACCCTGCACGGCATCTTGCGGATCGGAATGTCGCCGACCGCCGCGACCACGCGGGCCTCGATCTCCAGGTCGGAGGTGGCACGCGCGCAGCAGATCAACGCGAGGCCTCGGGCCTGTTCGACGGGCGACAGCGCCTGGGGCTGATGCGGATCCTGGATGAACGTGCCCGACAGCACGCGGCACTTGCACGAGCCGCATGCGCCGTTCTTGCAGCCATAGGGCAACACGATCCCCTGGTGCAGGGCTTGCTCGAGGATCGGCGATGTCTCCTCGACGGCGAACGTCTTGTCGGACGGTTTCAGTCGAACGGTGTGCGTCATGCCATCAGCCGTAACTGCGGCGCGCGCGCTCGGCCGCCGGTTCTTCGTCGGCCAATGGTACCGGCTCCGAATCCGGGTGCCCCGAAGGGCGCGGTGCTATCATTGCCGCCCCTTTCCGGTACCGCAATCGGCCCGATTTCCGGAGCCGCTTTAGCTCAGTTGGTAGAGCAACCGCTTCGTAAGCGGTAGGTCGTCTGTTCGAGTCAGACAAGCGGCACCACCCTCCCGGCCGCGGCGCGGGTCCTTGTACCACCCCGGCCCGGCCCGCAGGTCCCCGGCCACCCGCCGTCGCCGGCCATCCGCCCGTCCGCCAGGCGCCCTCCGCCGGTGCAACGCTTCTGTAGTGTGCGGCCGTCCAGCATCGTGACGGATTCCACGGTCGCCGGATGAGCCGCGTTTCGCGGGCGGCCACACCATCTCGACCGCCCTGCCGCACCGCTCGTCGGGTCGTCCCGGGCCGGCCACCGCTGGGGCCAACCCCGTCTCCGTTCGTCGCGTGTCCGTCGCTACCGCCGAGCAGACCGCCTATCGTCGCGGCATGAGTCCCAAAGGCCGCCATCCGATCGTCGCTCCCGTTGCGCCTGCCCGACGCGCCGGCCAGGCCGCGGCGAGCGGCTTCACGCTGATCGAACTGATGGTCGCGGTGGCCATCGTCGCGGTCCTCGGGATGGTCGCGCTGCCGGGCTTCTCCGGCGCGATGGTGCGCTCGAACATTCGATCGCTGTCGTCGAATCTCGGTACCGACCTGACCTTCGCCCGCTCGGAGGCGATCCGGCTCGGCTCGGCGGTCACGGTCTGCCCCCGCGGCACGGGCAACAGCTGCGGCACCGACTGGCGCAATGGCTGGTTCGTGTTCCGCGAAGACCCGGCGGGTGCCGACGGCCTCCTGGGAGCGGGCGAGACCATCCTGCGCGACCAGGCCGCGACGCCGAGTGCCGACTACACCATCACCCGGGCCAGCGGATCGGGCGCGATCACGTTCATGGCCAGCGGTTCGACGCGCAACGCGGCGGCCGTGACGCTGCGCATCCGCCATCCGTACGGCGAAGGGCGCGATCTCGCCGTGTCCGTGATCGGACGGCTGAGCACGAAGACCGCGAGCAACTGAGCGAGGACCGATGTTCCGCCGCCCGTCACTGCAGCACTCCGCCTCGACCGTGTCCCGACCGCGGCGCCGAGCGTTGCGATCGCAGTCCGGCTTCACATTGCTCGAGGTCATGATCGCCGTCGTGATCGCGGCGGTCGGGCTGCTCGGGGTCGCGGCACTGCAGCTGAGCAGCCTGAAATCGACCGACGGCTCGCGCTATCGCAGCGTCGCGATCCAGCTGACCAGCGACATGGCCGACCGGCTGCGCGCCAACTCGGGCGGCGCGATCCAGGGAATTACCGTCAACCAGGGCTACAACCGCCCACGCACCACGCGCGCCGACGCCGCCTACAACACGCCGAAACCCGATTGCCGCAGCGTCGGCTGCCAGCCCGACCAGATGGCGCTCGACGACCTGGCCGACTGGCAGGCGCGGATCACGGCCTCGCTACCCGGCGGCATCGGCGTGGTCTGCATCGATTCCGGGACGCTGGGAGCGCCGACCTTCAACGGCACGGCGCTCGATTCGCGCTGCGACGGCGCCGGCGTCTCGTACGCCGTCAAGATCGTCTGGCTCGACAACCGCGGCGAGACGGCCACGGCCGTCAATACGAACGAAGCCTACTCGTCGTTCGTGACCCGGATCAACCCGACCTTCTGAGTCCAGCTTGAACTGCGCTACCGCCAACGCATCCACCCGTCGCCTGCGGCGCGCACGCGGCTTTTCGCTGATCGAACTGATGATCGCGATGGTCCTCACGGGCTTCGTCGTGCTGGCCGTGGTCGCGATCTACGGCAGTACGCGCGAGAACTACGTCAACCAGGACGAGGTCGCACGGCTGCAGGAGAACGTGCGCATCGGGATGGGCCTGGTCGAGCGTACGGTCCGCCAGGGCAACTACAAGCGGATCCCGGCGGCCCGCGACCAGAATCCGATGCTGCTCGCCGCGTTCAGCTTCAGCCCGCTACTCGGCATCGATGGCGGCAGCACGACCGTCGGCGACAGCGACACGCTGCAGATCACCTACAACGGCAGCAGCAAGTTCCCGGCCGATCCGAGCGACCCCGCCGACGGGGCCATCGTCGATTGCACCGGTGCGACGGTTGCCGCCGACCAGAACCGCGCCAGCCGCTTCGCCATCCGCGTGGTCTCGGGACGGCCCTGGCTCAGTTGCCAGCGGACAGGCTTCGACAACACCTGGGTCGACCTGATCCCGGACGTCGAGGCGATGGAGATCGAGTACGGTGTCTATGCCGACGAGACCCGCACGGTCGCATCGTTCACCAGCTGGAGCGCGGCGATAGATCCGGCGCGGGTCGTCGCCTTGCGCTTGTCGTTGCTGTTCCGCTCGGCCGCCGAAGTGGCGCCGGCGACATCGGCGACCACCTACCCGCTAGCCGAGCGGACCTACGGTCCGTTCAATGACCGTTTTCTCAGGACGCAGGTCGAATCGACCATCGTCGTCCGTTCGACGGCGATGTGATGGATACGATGAGCCACCGAGTCCGGCTACCGCGACGGCGCGAGGACGGCGCCGCGCTGATCGTGTCGCTGCTGATCCTGGCGGTCGTGACGGTGCTCGGCACCGCCGCCTGGCAGATCGGCAGCCAGGAAGAGCGGATGGTCGGCCATCAACGCGAGCGCAATATCGCATTCGAAGCGGCCGAGGCCGCGCTGCGCGATGGCGAGCGCGACCTGCTCTGTTCGACCGCCGGCGCCGGCTGCAGCTCGCGAACGACATCGATCAACGGCGAGACTGGCTTCGGCGACGCCGGCGTCGAAGGCACCTGCTCTGCCGATGGCCTGTGCCTGCCGCAGCGTGGACAGCGGCCCGATTTCACCAGCACGGTGGCGATCGCGGCCCTGCGCGCGACGGTGAGCCCGCGCTCGGTCGCCTATGGCAGCTACACGCGCGTCGCCGGCGCGACCCAGACGTTCAAGGGCCCGAGCGGCAGCGACCTGCCACGGCAGCCCCGCTACGTGATCGAGGTCATGTGCTACTACGGCGGCGGCCAGGGCATGACCAGCAGCTTCACTGCGAGCTGCCCCAATCCGATTTATCGCCTCACCGCCATCGGCTGGGGCCTGCGCCGGGGGACTGCCGGCGAGCCCACCGAGGTGGTGCTGCAGTCGTTCTATTCACTGGGGAACTGAGATGAAACGGTCGCAACGTCCGACGCACGAACCGTCGCGGGGCCACGTGGGCCGGCGGCGGCGGGTCGCATGGCTGA
This sequence comes from Burkholderiaceae bacterium, assembly GCA_040510055.1. Lineage (GTDB taxonomy): Bacteria > Pseudomonadota > Gammaproteobacteria > Burkholderiales > Burkholderiaceae_E > Lautropia. The sequence goes on from JBEVJQ010000406.1 coordinate 19,006, forward strand.
CGCTGCTCGCCGTGGTCTGGCAGCCGATCGTCGCCAGCGTCCCGGCCCAGGCCGGGTTCTCCGCGCCGCTGATCAATCTCTACGACTCGCCGTTCCTGGTGGGCGAGCGGATTCCGCCGCAGGTGATGCTCGCCATCACCAAGGACCAGCAGCTGTTCAAGAAGGCCTACGACGACTTCAGCGACATCGACGGCGACGGCCTGGCCGATACCGGCTACAAGCACGCCATCAGCTACTACGGGTACTTCGACCCGTTCAAGTGCTA
>JBEVJQ010000407.1:0-6166 GCA_040510055.1 Burkholderiaceae bacterium
CGGCGACGTCGGCATGCGCCGGTTTGCCGTTGACGGTCAGCGAGACCGGCGTCAGCAGTTCGCCGCCGTCAGCGAGGGCGGCAGATCGGGAATCGGGTCCGGGGGCGGTGACGACTCCGGCTACTTCGGAAGCGACTTCGGAGGCGGGTCCGGCGTCGGACCGGCTGGCGGATCCGGTGGCGGTCGGGGTGACGGGGTTCAACGGATCCCTCCTCGCGACGAGGCGTCGGGTGCGACGTTGCGTTCGGTCATCGCCCCGAGCGCACGGCCAACGGCTTCGGCCGTCATCACCTTGACCAGTTGAGCACGATAGTCCGCCGGAGCATGGAAGTCGGCGTTGAGGCCGTCGGCCGGACAGTCGATGTCGGCCACGGCGGCGGTCGAGAATTCGCGTGCCAGCGCCTGCTCGGCCGCGCCATGGCGAAAGACGCAAGGGCCGGCGCCGGTCACGGCCACGCGGATGCCGTCGTCGAGTTCGGCGACGAAGACGCCGGCCATCGCGTAGCCGGAGGCCGGGTGACGGAACTTGGCATAGCCGGCGCGCTTCGGGACCGCGAACGAGACGCGAACGACGATCTCGTCCGGTTCGAGCGCGGTGGTGAAGAGGTCGATGAAGAATTCGTCGGCCGCGATCGTGCGCCGGTCGGTCACCAGCTGTGCAGCGAGCGCCAGCGCCGCAGCCGGATAGTCGGCGGCCGGATCGTTGTTGGCCAGCGCGCCGCCGAGCGTGCCGCGGTTTCGGACCTGTGGATCGCCGATCGCGCCAGCCAGGACGGCCAGCTCGGGAATCCGTTCCTGCACGACGCGGCTACCGGCCACCTCGACGTGGCGAACCCCGGCGCCGATCGCGAGCCGGCCGTCGACCTCGGCGATCCCCTGCAGTTGCGCCAGCCGGCCGATGTCGAGCAGCGCCGACGGTGCGGCGAGCCGGTATTTCATCGACGGGATCAGCGTCATCCCGCCGGCGAGCAGCTTGGCCTCGCCGTCGGCCCGCAGCCGCGCGACGGCGTCGGCCACGTCATGCGGTCGGCAATACCGGAACGCGTACATCGAATCCTCCGTCCTGGCCGTGATCGGCCCGTCACTGCCCTTTCTCGATCTCCGTGACCAGCAATCGGCCGTCGCGCTCGATCGCGCGAAACCGGATGCGGTCATCGGCCTTGACCTGCTGCAACAGCCGCGGATCGGTGACGCCGAACACCATCGTCATCGCCCCCATCCCGAGGTTCTGGATCTCGCCGTGCCGCAGCGTGATCTTCCGGGCCTCGATATCGACCTTGCGCACCGTGGCCTCGGACATCGCGCTGTCGTCGCCGCGCGCTGCCTGCTGGCCGGTGCCGCGCGCCTCGCGCCTCGGCTCGTCTTGGACCTCGGGTTGCCGTGTTCCCGTGGCCCCGCCCTCAGCCTGTGCCGCCGCTGGCGAGACGCCAGGCGTGCCGATGACAGCGGCTGCGACGAGCATCGCTACGACGACGGGGTCGCGAACGCGGCGCGCGGCGCGGTGGCCGGAAAGCGGCGCGGGCGCCGATCGCCGCCCTACCAGCGTCGCGCTACCATGCCCACCAACGTCGCTGCGCCGCCCCGTTACTTCGGTCCGGCGCGGCGCTGCTGTCGAATGGCAGTGGTGGCTCGTCATCTGGCACGCGAAGGAGAGGTTTTCGATGGCAGAAGCTTACATCGTCGCGGCGGTACGAACCCCCACGGGCCGCAAGGGCGGCAAGCTCTCCGGCTGGCATCCGGCCGACCTCGGCGCCGTCGTCATCGATGCGTTGGTAGCGCGCGCCGGTGCCGACCCGCAGCAGGTCGAAGACGTGATCGTGGGCTGCGTCAGTCAGGTCGGCGAACAGTCGACCAATGTCGCGCGCAATGCGGTGCTGGCTTCGTCGCTGCCCGAATCGGTGCCGGGAACGTCGGTCGATCGCCAGTGCGGCTCGTCACAGCAGGCGCTTCACTTTGCGGCGCAAGCCGTGATGGCCGGATGCCACGACCTCGTGATCGCCGCCGGCGTCGAAAGCATGACCCGGGTGCCGATGTTCTCGCCATCGGCGCTGGCCAAGAACGCCGGGATGGGGAGCTACCGGAGTGCGGCGATCCGCGAACGGTTCGGCGGCGCGCCGTTCTCGCAGTTCACAGGGGCCCAGATGATGGCCGACAAGTACGGCCTCGACCGGCCCGCGCTCGATCGCTACGCGCTCGACAGTCATCGGCGCGCGGCCAAGGCCACTGCGAGCGGCGCGTTCGCCGACGAGATCGTGCCAGTGTCGGTGCGCACGGCCGACGGCGAACAAACCGACGAGCAGCACCGAGTCGACGAGGGCATCCGGTTCGATGCCACGCTCGAGGCCATCGGCTCGGTCAAGCTGCTGGCCGAAGGCGGCGTCATCTCGGCAGCCAATGCCAGCCAGATCAGCGACGGCGCCAGTGGCGTCATGGTCGCGAGCGAAGCGGGCCTGAAGGCGCTCGGCGTCGAACCGCTGGCGCGGATCCACCAGATGACGGTGATCGGCCACGATCCGGTGATCATGCTCGAGGCGCCGCTGCCGGCGACGACGGCGGCGTTGAAGAAGGCCGGTCTCGCAGTGGGTGACATCGACCTGTTCGAGGTCAACGAGGCGTTCGCCTCGGTCCCACTGGCCTGGCTCAAGCACTGCGATGCCGATCCGGCACGACTCAACGTCCATGGCGGGGCGATCGCACTCGGTCATCCGCTGGGGGCGTCGGGGACCAAGCTGATGACCACGCTGGTTCATGCGCTCCGCCGCAGCGGCGGCCGTTACGGGTTGCAGACGATGTGCGAAGGCGGCGGCATGGCCAACGTGACCCTCATCGAGCGGCTGTGATGGCACGGCCGTGATCGACCTCTATTACTGGCCGACACCGAACGGCTGGAAGATCACCATCGCGCTGGCCGAGCTCGGCCTCGAACGCGGACGCGACTGGAACATGAAGCCGGTCGACATCGGTCGCGGCGAGCAGTTCGCCCCGGCGTTCCTGGCCATCAGTCCGAACAACCGGATGCCTGCGATCGTCGACCACGCGCCGGCCGACGGCGGCGAGCCGGTGTCGGTGTTCGAGAGCGGCGCGATCCTGATCTACCTGGCCGAGAAGCATGGCAAGCTGCTGCCGACCGATCTGCGCGGCCGCAAGACGGCGCTCGAGTGGTTGATGTGGCAGATGGGCGGACTCGGCCCGATGCTGGGCCAGAACGGTCACTTCCTGCTCTATGCGCCGCAGCCGATCCCCTATGCGATCGAGCGTTACGGCAACGAGGCCAAGCGGCTCTATAGCGTGCTCGATGGTCGCCTCGAGCGCACCGGCGCCTTCGTTGCCGGTGCCGTGTACTCGATTGCCGATATCGCGAGCTTCTCGTGGATCCGCACGCATCGCGCCCAGGGGATGGCGCTCGACGATTATCCGGCACTCAAGCGCTGGTACGACGCGCTCTACGAGCGCGATGCGGTCAAGCGCGGGCTGGCCGTCGGTGAGGAACTGCGCCGCAGCGGCCTGGACGACGCTGCGCGCAAGGCGCTGTTCGGACAGACGCGTCGCGGCGACGCGTTGCGCCCCCGGTGATCACCTTCTACTTCGACTGCTCGAGCCCCTGGACCTGGCTCGGGTTTCGCGGCATCCAGCCGCTCGCTCGGGAATTCGGCGTGCCGATCGATTGGCGGCCGATCCTCGTCGGCGGCGTGTTCAATGCCGTCAACCCGAGTGTCTACGAATCGCGCGAGCGTCCCGTGCCGGCCAAGGCGCGGTACCTCGCCAAGGACCTGGCCGACTGGGCACGGGCCGCCGGGATCGAGATCCGGTTCCCGCCATCGATCTTCCCGATCAACAGCGTGAAGGCAATGCGCAGCTGCCTGGCGCTGCTCGAGCACGGCGGCGAAAGCGTGATGGTGCCGTTCGCCGAGGCCGTGTTCCACGGCTACTGGACCGACGACCGCGACATCGCCCGGACCGACGTGATCGCCGACATCGCCGCCGGCTGCGGGGTCGATGTCGACTGGCTGCTCGAGGCCATCGCCACCGAGCCGATCAAGCAGCGGCTGAAGACCAACACCGACGACCTGATCCGGCGCGGTGGCTTCGGGTCGCCAACGATCATCGTCGGCGACGACGATTTCTATTTCGGCAACGACCGGCTGCCGCTGGTGCGACGGGCGTTGGCCGAGCGGTTGGCGAAACGGCGAGAGCCGACGCGATGAGCACGCGCATCGGCGACAGCCTGCGCGGCCGCCGCGTCCTCATCGTCCAAGCTGCGGATTTCATGGGGCCGGTGCTGTGCGACGCCTTCGGCGCCCACGGCGCCGAGGTCATCGCCGACCGCCGCTCCCTCGACCGCCCTGAAGCCGTCGCCGACCTCCGGCGCGAAAGCGGCCCGGTCGACGTGCTGATCGGCAACCTCTCGGTCCCGGCGCCGATGACGCCGGTGTGCGAGGTCGACGACGAGGAGTGGCGGCGGGTGTTCGCCCACCTCGTCGATCCGCTGCCGCGGCTCGCGCGCCACTACCTCCCGCCGATGCTCGAGCGTCGCGCCGGCAAGTTGGTCGTGATGGGCAGCGCCACCGCGTTTCGCGGCCAGCGCAAGCTCTCGACCTACAGCGCCGCTCGCGGAGCCCAGGTTGCCTGGGTCCGTTCGGTCGGCGCCGAAGTCGCCGGCGCGAACGTCCAGGTCAACCTCATCGCCCAGAACTTCGTCGAGAATCCGACCTACTATCCGCCCGAGGTCTGCGCGCTGCCGGCCTTCCAGGAGCGGTTGAAGCGCGAGGTCCCGGCGGCCAGGCTGGCCACGCCCGAGGAGGACGCGCTGTTCGCCGTCTTCCTCGCGTCGTCCGAAGTCAACTTCTTCGTCGGCCAGAGCATTCCGTTCTCCGGGGGATGGGTGACCTGATCACCGGCGTCGTCAGTCGGCCGGCGCCGACCCGCGAATCGCCGTGACCTCGATCTCGATCCGGATCCGCGGATCGGCGAGGCTTGCCGAGATCATCGTCGCCGCCGGACCGACGTCGGCGAACGCCGCGCGCAGCGCCGGCCAGCAGCGCTCGAATTCGGAGGCGTCGGGGACGATGTACGTCACGCGCACGACGTCGCGCAGAGTGGCCCCGGTCTCGGCCAGTGCCGCGGAAATGTTCCGCAGGCACTGCTCGGTCTGCTCGACGATGTCGTCGGCGATCGTCATGTCGCCGTAGTCGAAACCGGTGGTGCCGGAGACGAAGACCCAGTCACCGACGACGAGCGCGCGCGAGTAGCCGATCCGGTCTTCGAACGACGATCCCGAACGGATCTGGCGGCGGGTCGGTGCCGGCGGCCGATCGATCATTCGAGGCTCCGATCCGAGAGTTCGAAAAAAGCGGCAGGCATCGGACGATGGTAACGTTGACGGCCGGGCGGGGGTCGGATCCAGGGGCCCTGGCCCGGAGACGATGCCGCCGCGAAGACAATGGCGCCGCGAAGACAATGGCGCCAGGCAGACAGTGCCGCCGCCGAGACGATGCCGCCGACTTCCCACCGAGGACCGCCATGACCACTGCCTACGACTTCTCCGCCACGGACATCTGGGGCGAGGAGATCGACTTCGGCCACTACCGCGGCCAGGTGACGCTCGTCGTCAACGTCGCTTCCCAGTGCGGCTTCACTCCGCAGTACGCGGGGCTGCAGAAGCTCTGGCAGGAGTACCGTGCCCGCGGCCTCATGGTGCTGGGCTTCCCGTGCGATCAGTTCGGCCATCAGGAGCCCGGCAACGAGGAGGAGATCCGCCGCTTCTGCACGCTGAACTACGAAGTCGACTTCCCGATGTTCGCCAAGGTGCTGGTCAACGGCGACGGCGCTCATCCGCTGTGGAAGTGGCTGAAGACCGAGAAGGGCGGCGTCTTCGGCCTCGACGCAATCAAGTGGAACTTCACCAAGTTCCTCGTGGGTCGCGACGGCGAGGTCATCCGCCGCTATCCGCCGACGGCTACCCCCGAAATGCTGAAGAAGGACATCGAGGCGGCGCTGGCGGTCGAGGCAGGCTAGTGTCCTGTTCCGTTAATCCGTTCGCAAAGTCGTTGAAGCTTTGCGAGGATGGAGTCAGCGTCGGCGGTCCAGATAAAGGGCTTGCAGTCCTGGTTGTGGTGGGCGACGAACTGGTCGATGCGCTGGATCAGCTGCTTGACCGATCCGAAGG
>JBEVJQ010000408.1:0-6475 GCA_040510055.1 Burkholderiaceae bacterium
GTGGCCACGACCTCGTAGACCGGCAGCGGAATCCGCTTGCCCTGCAGGTACTCCTGGAGCAGCGTCTTGGCGTCCTTGCCCAGGGTCTTCGGATCGACGCTCTTCAGGATCGGCTCGTAGAGCCGCCCGATGACGGACTGGGCCGGGCCGAAGCCGCCGTCGAGGAACACGGCACCGACGATGGCCTCGACGGTATCGGCGAGGATCGACGGACGCTTGAGACCGCCGCTGCGCCGTTCGCCCTCGCCGAGGACGAGCACGTCGCCGAGCGCCAGGGCCTGCGCGATCTCGTACAGCGACTGCTGCTTGACGAGATTCGACCGCAGCCGCGACAAATCGCCTTCGTCATAGCGGCCGAAGCGGTTGTAGAGCATCGCCGCGACTGCGCAGTTGAGGACGCTGTCGCCGAGGAACTCGAGCCGCTCGTTGTGGACGCGGCCATGGCTGCGGTGGGTCAGCGCCTGGGTCAGCAGCGTCGGCGTCTCGAAGCGATACCCCAGCCTGTCCTGCAACGACTCCAGGCTCGATTCCATCGGCTGCCTGTCAGGTCATCGCGAAGCGCCCGTGTATTCGATCACCAGGCTTGCCGGGCCGAACAGCGGGATGCGCTTCTCGTAGTCGAAACTGACCAAGGTGCGGTCGCCGGCCTTGGCGATCTTGAGGTCCTTGCCGGTGACCGACTGGAAGTCGTCGATCGCCGCCGAGCGCTCGAACGCCGCGCGAATCTCCGAGGGATTGTCCGAGGTCGAGGCAGCGCGAACGACGGCCTTCTTGATCGCCATGAATTCGATGACCGAGGGAACGATCCGCATCCCCAGGAGCGCCAGCACCGCGACGAACACGCCGGCGATCAGCAGGCCGATCAGCGACAGGCCACGCTGGCGGTCGGCCCGCGTCAGCGGGGCATTGTAGGGGTCGGCGGGCCGGAATCGATTCACCTGAAACTCCCGATTCGCTTGAGATCGCTGAAATTCATCCAGATGAAGAAGGCCTTGCCGACGATGTTGTCCTCCGGGACAAATCCCCAGGAGCGGCTGTCCTGGCTGCGCTCACGGTTGTCGCCCATCATGAAGTAGTGCTTCGGCGGCACCTTGCAGGTAAAGCCGCCCGGCGACGGCTTGCAATGATTCCGATCGGGCACCTGGCTGTCCCGCTCTGGCAGCCTTATGAAACTGGAATTATTCAATTCTGTCAATAGGTTATGCGTTGTTTCTCCCAACTTTTCTGAATATAGGGGCGCGTAGCCGTTGCGCTCGACGTCGTAGAACTCGCCGATCTGGCTCATCGCTACCGGATCGCCGTTGATCGCGACCTGGCTGTCGCGGATGGTGATGGTGTCGTCGGGCAGGCCGACGACGCGCTTGATGTAGTCGACCGACGGGTCGAGCGGGTAGCGAAACACCATCACGTCGCCGCGCGCCGGCGACCCGACGTCGAGCAACTTGGTATTGACGATCGGCAGGCGCACCCCATAGGTGTACTTGTTGACCAGGATCAGGTCGCCGACCAGCAGCGTCGGGATCATCGACCCCGACGGGATCTTGAACGGCTCGAACAGGAACGAGCGCAGCAGGAAGACGACGATGAAGACCGGGAACAAACCGGCCGTGTACTCGATCCACCACGGTCGGTGCGGGATACCGGCGCGGCGCCGGCGCGGGCGCAGGACCAGTACCTCGAGGAGCCAGGCGACGCCGGTTGCCAGCGTCAACAGGAACAGGACCACCGCAAAGTTCATCAGCGCTCTTCCGCCTGCAGGACCGCAAGGAAGGCTTCGGGCGGGATCTCGACCGAGCCGACCTGCTTCATCCGCGTCTTGGCGGCCTTCTGTTTTTCGAGCAGCTTGCGCTTGCGGGTGATGTCGCCGCCGTAGCACTTGGCCAGGACGTTCTTGCGTAGCGCCTTGATCGTCTCGCGCGCGATGATATGGCTGCCGATGGCGGCCTGGATCGCGACGTCGAACATCTGTCGCGGAATCAACGCGCGCATCCGCGCAGCGATGTCGCGTCCGCGCCCTTGCGAGTTCGAGCGGTGGACGATCACCGATAGCGCGTCGACCTTGTCGCCGTTGATCAGCAGATCCATCTTGACGACATCCGATGCCCGGTACTCGAGGAATTCGTAGTCCATCGAGGCATAGCCGCGCGAGATCGACTTCAGGCGATCGAAGAAGTCGAGCACGATCTCGCTCATCGGCAGTTCGTAAGTCAAATGCACATGACGACCGTGGTAGGCGAGGTCGCGCTGGACGCCGCGCTTGCCGTTGCAGAGCGTGATCACCGGGCCGACGTAGTCCTGCGGGACGAACACGACGACCTTGACGATCGGCTCCCGGATCTCCACGATCCGCGCCGGGTCGGGCATCCGGGCCGGGTTCTCGACCCGCTCGATGCTGCCGTCGCTGGCGACGACCTCATAGATCACCGTGGGCGCGGTCGTGATCAGCTCCATCTGGTATTCACGCTCGAGCCGCTCCTGGACGATGTCCATGTGAAGCATCCCGAGGAAGCCGCAGCGGAAGCCGAACCCCAGCGCCTGGGAGACCTCGGGCTCGAAGTGCAGCGACGCGTCGTTCAGCCGCAGCTTCTCGAGCGCATCGCGCAGCGCGTCGTACTGGTTGGCCTCGATCGGATAGAGGCCGGCGAACACCGACGGCTTGATCTCCTTGAATCCAGGCAAAGGCTTGTCGGCGCTGGGGCCGGCCGCACCGCCGGCATGGGTGACGGTGTCGCCGACCTTGGCTGCACCGAGCTCCTTGATGCCGGTGATGACGAAGCCCACCGATCCGGCCGAGAGCGACTCGCGCGCCACTGCCTTGGGCGTGAAGACGCCGACCTGCTCGCAGTTGTGGACCGAGTCGTTCGCCATCAGCCGGATCCGGTCGCGCGGCTTCAACAGCCCGTTGACCACGCGCACCAGCATCACCACGCCGACGTAGTTGTCGAACCACGAGTCGATGACCAGCGCCTGCAGTGGTGCGGCCGGATCACCGCGCGGCGCTGGCATGCGGTCGACGACCGCCTCGAGCACGTCGTCGACGCCGTCTCCGGTCTTGGCACTGATCGCGATTGCGGCTGTGGCGTCGATCCCGATCACGTCCTCGATCTCGGCTCGCGCGGTCTCGGGATCGGCCGACGGCAGGTCCATCTTGTTGAGGACCGGCACGACTTCGACGCCGAGATCGATCGCCGTATAGCAGTTGGCCACCGTCTGCGCCTCGACGCCCTGGCTGGCGTCGACGACCAGCAGCGCCCCCTCGCAGGCCGACAGCGACCGGCTGACCTCGTAGGAGAAGTCGACGTGACCGGGGGTGTCGATCAGGTTGAGCTGGTAGTCCTGGCCATCGCGGGCGCGATAGTCGAGCGCGACCGTCTGGGCCTTGATGGTGATGCCGCGCTCGCGCTCGAGGTCCATCGAGTCGAGCACCTGCTGCTCCATCTCGCGCTCGGCCAGGCCGCCGCAGCGCTGGATCAACCGGTCGGCGAGTGTCGACTTGCCATGGTCGATATGGGCGATGATCGAGAAATTGCGGATGTTTCGCATCGACTCCGGCCGCTGCCCGCGCCGGTCAGGGCTTGATCGGCACGTACTGCGCCGCGTCGCCCCGCCGGACCAGCACGACCAGGTTCTTCGCCTTGTCGAGCTTGTTGACGGCCTCGTTGAACTGCGCCGGAGCGGTCACGTCCTGGTTGTTGATCTGGAGGATCACGTCGCCGGCGCGGATGCCGGCACGACCGGCAGGCGAGTCGTCGCTGACCGCCTCGACCAGGACGCCGGACTTCACGCGAAGCTGCTGCTTGCGTTCGTCGCCCAGTGCCGAGGCCACGACCCCGAGCCAGTTGTTGGGACTGGCCGAGGCCACCGGCGGCTCGGCCGGCCCGGTCGCATCGTTGGCGGCGCGCTCGGTGCTCATCTCGCCGACGGCGATGTTGAGATTGCGGCTGGCCCCACGGCGCCACACCGTCATGGCCACCTGGCTGCCGGGCTTGGTGTTGCCGACGATCCGCGGCAGGTCGCTCGAGCGCTCGATGTCACGGCCATCGAACTTCTGGATGATGTCGCCGACCTCGATCCCGGCCTTCTCTGCCGGCCCCCCGGACTCGACGTTGCGAACCAGTGCCCCGGCCGCTCGCGGCAGGCCGAGCGGCTCGGCCACTTCCTTCGTGACCTCGGCGATGCCGACGCCGATCCGACCCCGGACCACGCGCCCGGTCGCGCGCAACTGGTCGGAAACGCGGATCGCTTCGTCGATCGGGATCGCGAACGAGATCCCCATGAAGCCGCCGGTCCGACTGTAGATCTGCGAGTTGATGCCGACGACCTCGCCGCGCATGTTGATCAACGGACCTCCCGAGTTGCCGGGATTGACGGCGACGTCGGTCTGGATGAACGGCAGGTAGTCGCCGGTCTCTCGACCCTTGGCCGAGACGATACCGGCCGTCACGGTGTTATCGAGGCCGAACGGCGAACCGATCGCGACCACCCACTCGCCGACCCGCAGCTTCTGCGGATCACCGACCTTCAGCGTCGTCAGCCCCTTGCCGTCGACCTTGACCAGCGCGACGTCGGTACGCTGGTCCGAACCGATCAGCTTGCCGGTCAGTTCACGCTTGTCGGTCGTAGTCACGATGATGTTGTCGGCGCCGTCGACGACGTGATGATTGGTGAGGATGTAGCCATCATGGCTGATCACGAAGCCCGAGCCGACGCCGCGCGGTACCGATTCCTCGCGTCCCTGCGGACCGCGCGGATTGCCCGGCTGGTTCGGCTGGTTCGGCTGCGTGCCGGGCGGGAAGAACCGGCGGAAGAATTCGAAGAACGGATCATTGGGGTCGAGGTCGGGCATCGGATTCGCCCCGCGCCCGCGGGAGGCGCGGGCCGTGGTCCGGATGTTCACGACCGCCGGCCCGGCGCGCTCGGCGAGGTCGGCGAAATCAGGCAGGACCTGGGTGGCCGGCGGCGCCGTGGCGACCGTCTGGGCACGCGCCACGTCGGCAGCGCCAGGCAACCCCGCCAGGGGCGCAGCGACCAGGACGGCCAGCAGCAGCGGGATTCGATTGAAGGGCATGGGCATCTCTCCGAAATTCGTTTCAACGGCTGTCGGTAGGACAGCGGGTGACTCATCGGGCCTGGACGCGCGGCCGGCGCCGCGCCCGGACCAGCGCGCGCTGCAGCGCCGCCCAATCGTCGACCCCGCACTGGCGGCGATCGAAGGCGAGCACTTCGGCCTGCCGATCGCCGTCAGCGCGTACACGGACGAACTGCCACGGCCCGAAGCACCATGCCGCCTCGCAACGCAGTTCGGCACCGCGTCGCCCGGCGTCGCGCCACCCGGTACCCGACGTGGCCAGTCGGTGAAGGCCGGCGCCAGCGTCGATCGCCAGCGCCGGCCGCTCGCAGCCGTCGTCCCGGCGGCCACGGCGCCACAGCCCGACCGCTGCAAGCGCCGTCACAAGCGTACTCGTGAGCCAGGCCGCTTGCCCGGTCGTTGACCGCTCGGCGAACGTGGGATCGAGGCCGGCCAGCAGCAGCAGTCCGAACAACAACCCGGCCAGCAGCCGTCGCGGCGCAAACGGATCAGTCGAAGCGACGCACCACCAGCGTGCCATTGGTCCCGCCGAATCCGAACGAGTTCGAGATCGCGACGTCGATCTTCATGGGCCGCGCCTCGTTGGCGCAATAGTCGAGATCGCAGGCGGGGTCCTGATTGAACAGGTTGATCGTTGGCGGCGAGACCTGGTGATGGAGTGCCAGCACGGTGAAGACGGACTCGATGCCGCCGGCTGCGCCCAGCAGGTGTCCGGTCATGGACTTGGTCGAGTTGACGACGAGCCCCTTGGCATGTTCGCCGAACGCTGCCTTGATGGCGTCGGTCTCGTTCTTGTCGCCGAGCGGCGTCGAGGTGCCGTGAGCGTTGACGTACTGGACCTGGTCGGTCGACAACCGGGCATCGCGTAGTGCATTGAGCATCCCGCGGCGCGGGCCGTCCATGTCCGGAGCGGTGATGTGGTACGCGTCCGAACTCATGCCGAAACCAATCAACTCACCGTAGATCCGCGCACCGCGCTTCTTCGCGTGTTCCAGTTCTTCTAGCACCAGCGCCCCCGCGCCCTCGCCGAGGACGAAGCCGTCGCGGTCCTTGTCCCACGGCCGGCTTGCCGTCTGCGGGTCGTCGTTGCGCGTCGACAGGGCCCGGGCGGCGCAGAAGCCGCCGACGCCGAGCGGGGAAACAGTCGCCTCGGCACCGCCGGCCACGATCACGTCGGCATCGCCATAGCCGATCATCCGACCGGCATCGCCGATGCAATGCAGGCCCGTCGTGCAGGCACTGACGATCGCGTAGGTCGGCCCCTTGGCACCGAGCAGGATCGACAGTTGGCCCGAGACCATGTTGATGATCGAACCGGGAACGAAGAACGGGGAGATCCGGCGCACGCCCCGTGCCAGGTACTCCTCCTTGTTTTCCTCGATCATC
>JBEVJQ010000409.1:0-2996 GCA_040510055.1 Burkholderiaceae bacterium
CGGCGATCACCAGGGCCTGATTCCGGGCCCCGGATCGGAGCCGGGGGAGTCGCGCATCTATCAGCCAGGCGACGACGTGCGCCGGATGGACTGGTCGGTGACGGCGCGCACCACTCATCCCCACGTTCGGCAGATGATCGCCGACCGTGAACTGGAGACGTGGTTGGTCATCGACATGTCGGCGAGCCTCGACTTCGGCACGACCGGCTGCGAGAAACGCGACCTCGCGGTAGCGGCCGCCGCCTCCATCGCGTTCCTGAACAGTGGCGGCGGCAACCGCCTGGGCGCGGTGATCACCAACGGCGACACCACGCGGCGGGTTCCCGCGCTGTCCGGTCGCATCCACGAGCAGGAGTTGTTGCGCGCGGTCGCGACGATGCCGAAGGCGCCGGTGGGCGTAAGGGGTGACCTGGCCGTCGCGATCGATGCGTTGCGTCGCCCCGAGCGCCGTCGCGGCATGGCGGTGATCATCAGCGACTTCCTCGGGCCGATCAACTGGATGCGGCCGCTGCGAGCGATCGCCGGTCGGCACGAGGTCCTCGGGATCGAGATCATCGACCCCCGCGACGTGGAGTTGCCGGATGTCGGCGACGTCATCCTGCAGGACACCGAAACCGGGGCCACCCGCGAGTTCACGATCGACGCGGCGCTTCGGGACGACTTCGCGAAGGCGGCGAACGCGCATCGCGCCGAGGTGGCCCGCACGCTTCGTCGCTGCGGCGCGCCGCTGATGACGCTGCGGACCGATCGGGACTGGATCGCCGACGTGGTCCGATTCGTGGCGACTAACCGTCGACGGGGAGCCCTGGCGGGCGGCCGATGAGCGCTTGCGCGAAGAGGAGACCGTCCCGATGAGCGCAAGCGCGATGAGCAATGGACCCAACGATTTCTGAAATGACAAGCAGCACATGACTTTACCGTTGCTGGGACCACTCAGTCTGTCGGGCTTCGAACATCCGTGGGCCTTCCTGTTCCTGTTGGCCGTCCTCGCGCTGATCGGCGTCTACGTCGTCGTGCAGATGGCCCGGCAGAGGCGGATGTTGCGGTTCGCCAACATGGAGCTTTTGGAGAGCGTCGCGCCGAAGCGACCCACCAAGACCCGACACCTGCCCGCGATCCTGCTGGTTCTGTCGCTCGTGCTGTTCACCATCGCGATGGCAGGCCCGACCAACGACGTGCGGATTCCACGCAACCGCGCGGTGGTGATGTTGGTCATCGACGTCTCGCAGTCGATGCGTGCCACCGACGTTCCGCCCAACCGGCTGGCGGCGGCCCAGGTCGCGGCCAAGCAGTTCGCCGACGAACTCACCCCCGGCATCAATCTGGGCCTGATCGCGTACGCAGGCACGGCAACGGTCCTGGTTGCGCCGACCATCAATCGGCAAGCCGCAAAGGCTGCCATCGACAAGTTGCAGCTTGCGGATCGCACGGCGACCGGCGAAGGCATCTTCACTGCACTGCAGGCCATTGCCACCGTGGGCGCCGTCATCGGCGGCGGTGACGAACCGCCGCCCGCCCGCATCGTGCTGCTGTCCGACGGCAAGGAGACCGTCCCGTCGAATCCGGACAATCCCAAGGGCGCCTATACGGCTGCGCGCACGTCGAAGGACCAGGGCGTCCCCATCTCCACCATCTCCTTCGGCACCCCGTACGGCTATGTCGAGATCAACGATCAACGTCAGCCGGTGCCGGTCGACGACGAGACGCTGAAGAAGATCGCCGAGCTGTCGGGCGGAAGTTCCTACAACGCGTCGAGCCTGGAACAGCTCAAGGAGGTCTACTCCACGCTGCAGGAACAGATCGGCTACGAGACGACCAAGGGCGACGCCAGCAAGGCGTGGCTGCGGCTGGGCGCGCTGCTTCTCGCGGTGTCGGCTCTGGCGGCGCTGCTTCTCAACCGCCGACTGCCCGGCTAGCGGACCGATTTCAGCCCGGCGTGGCCTAGACGATAGGTTGGCGGGCATGCCGCGGACGCGAGGAGCAATGTAATGGCTGAATTCATATCGCGCTCCGTGCTGGTCACCGGCGGCAACCGTGGCATCGGTCTCGCGATTGCGCAGCGGCTGGCCGCCGATGGTCACGAGGTCGCCGTCACGCACCGCGGGTCCGGAGCTCCGGAAGGACTGTTCGGCGTCGAATGCGACGTTACCGACAGCGCAGCCGTCGACCGCGCGTTCACGGAGGTCGAGGAGCATCAGGGGCCGGTCGAGGTGTTGGTGTCCAACGCCGGTATCTCCCAAGACGCCTTCCTCATCCGGATGACCGAGGAGCGCTTCGAGAACGTCATCAACGCCAACCTCACCGGAGCGTTCCGGGTCGCCCAGCGGGCGTCGCGCAGCATGCAGCGCAAGCGCTTCGGCCGAATCATCTTCATCGGGTCGGTGTCGGGGATGTGGGGCATCGGCAATCAATCGAACTACGCGGCGGCCAAGGCCGGGCTGATCGGCATGGCGCGATCGATCTCGCGCGAGTTGTCGAAGGCGGGCGTCACCGCCAACGTCGTCGCCCCCGGCTACATCGACACGGAGATGACCCGCGCGCTGGACGAACGCATTCAAGAGGGCGCACTGGAATTCATCCCCGCCAAGCGAATCGGTACCGCCGAGGACGTCGCGGGGGCCGTCAGCTTTCTGGCGTCCGAGGACGCCAGCTACATCGCGGGCGCAGTGATCCCCGTCGACGGCGGCATGGGCCTGGGCCACTAGGCCACGAGGAGTAAAGGACTGACATGGCAGGGTTTCTCGAAGGCAAGCGCATCCTCGTCACGGGGATCATCACCGATTCGTCGATCGCGTTCCACATCGCGAAGGTCGCCCAGGAGGCCGGCGCGGAGCTGGTGCTGACCGGGTTCGACCGCATGAAGCTGATCCAGCGCATCGCCGATCGGCTACCGAAGCCGGCCCCGCTGCTCGAGCTCGACGTGCAGAACCAGGAGCACCTCGACTCGTTGGCCGATCGCATCACCGAGGTGCTCGGCGAGGGCAACAAGCTCGACG
>JBEVJQ010000410.1:0-2530 GCA_040510055.1 Burkholderiaceae bacterium
CCGGCGAACGGCCCGGCGATCAACTGGCCGAGTTCGAGCACCCGCAGTCCGGCCAGTGCCTGCAATTCCGCCTCGCCGACGGGTCGTGCATCGCTTGCATGGTTCGTTGTCATCGTCGTCGACTCCCTCGCCCTCAGGGCTTCGCCCCGAACATCGCCTCGAGGCTTCGACCTAGCCCCGAAGCGTCGCCTGGTACTTCTCCCCCGGAGGCTTCGCCCTGAACCTCGCCCCGAGGCTTTGCTCCGAACTATAGCCCGGCCGCGGGCGTTGCCGCTCGTTTCGCTGCCGTGGCGGGGCGGCCCGTCAGAGCGCTGGTCGCTCGAGTCCCGGCAGGGGCCCTGACGGCGGCTCGTGCAGGCAGACGACTTCGTTCTGCTTCGCGCCGATCGACGGATAGCGCTCGAGCACCGCAGGGTCGTGGCCCGGAACGAGATGGTCCGGTGTCTCGCACAACGACAGCAACCGCTGCCAGCCGGCCAGCATGTCGCCGACGTGAAAGACGATCGGGAACGGCGAGCGGCGGTGGATGTTTTCGTAGAAGTGGCTGGCGTCCGAAGCCAGCACGACCCACCCGCGCTTCGTGTGCACCCGTACCGATTGCAGCCCGTCGGTATGGCCGCCGATCAGCAACAGTTGCAGCCCAGGGGCCAGTTCGACGTCGCCGAGGCCGAAAGCGACCCGGTCCTCGTAGACCCCACGGACCACGTCGACGACGTCCTCCGCCGCATAGGCATGGCGCAGGACGCCGTGGCACATCTGATGCCCGCAGGCATAGTGGAGTTCGCGCTCCTGGACGTGAATGCGCGCCTTAGGAAGCTTCTTGAGATTGCCGGCATGGTCATAGTGCAGGTGCGTGATGATGACTTCGTCGATCGCCTGCGGCTCGATGCCGAGCGTAGCCAGGGCGTCTATCGGACAGCGCAGCAACTGGCGCTGGCGCGCCCGCGCCGTCGCCTCGTTGAAGCCGGTGTCGACCAGCCACAGCCGTCCGTCGCCGCGGATGACCCAGACGAAGTAGTCGATCGGCATCGGCGCGTCATGCATATCGGTGGCGATGAAATTGTCGCGGCGCGGTCGGTCCAGCGTCGCGTAGCGCAGGGCATAGACCTCGTAACGGGGCAACATCGGCCTTTCTCCTCGTTCGATTTGCGCGGCGTCGTCGACGCCCGTCCGCCGCCGGTCGCAGCGGTCTGCGTCTCAGCGCCGCCCTCGGTCGTCGAGACCGCGAAGATAGCGCCGGACCAATGACTCGAGCAGCGGCAGGCGCCCTGTCAGGAAGTGATCGCCAGCGGGAACGACCGTCACGGCCAGTGGTATGGCGCGTGCCCATTCGAGAACTGCGCCAAGCGGCGCCCGGTCATCGGCCTCGCCGTGGACGACGAGGGCGTGGTCGGGTGCCGCCGCGGTGGGGTAGTGACGGCCGTCGGGGACATCACCGAAAGGGAGGCCGACGAGGATCAGACCGATGGCTGGCCGATCGAGCGCTGCGAGACGCTCGGCCACCGCGACCTGGACGAAGGCGCCGAACGAGAACCCGGCGAGCAGCAGAGGGCCTGCTGGTGCGCGCGCCTCGAGCCAGCCGATGACGGCCATGATGTCGTCGACCTCGCCGATACCGGCGTCGTGGGCCCCGGCACTGGCGCCGACGCCGCGAAAATTCGGCCGCGCGACGAGCCAGCCCTCCGCCGCCAGGGTCCGGGCCAGGACATGCGGAACCTTGTGGCGCGCCGTTCCGCCCATCAGCGGGTGCGGATGCCCGACGACGGCGATACCGGGACGTCCGTCGGCGGCCGTGGCTCCCCGTTGCGCGGCGACGCCGGGCGCCGGTAGATCGACGATGATCTCGAGTCGTCCCGCGGGCCCCTCGATCCGTATCGCCCCGGCCTTGATGGCGTCGGGTGGCTGATCCGGTGTGCCTGGCGTGTCGACCTCGGTCATCGAGTCAGTGTCTCGGGTCCGGTTGCAATCGGCTGCGATGCCACTCGCCCGCGAAGCGCGGACGGCAGCGCCGCCACGGTAGGGTAGCGGACCGCGCGCGACGGGCAAGCGCACCGCAATAGGGTAACGGGGATCGCTTGCGGACGCACGCCGTCGCGCGCGGTCATTCAGGAGCCGATTGTGGAACCGAGACGATGATGCTTTACTTCGACGCGGGATCGCCGAGCAGGGCGTCAAGGACTTCGAGGCCGGTACTTATCATTCCAGCAAGGCACGAGCCTCGCGTACCACCAGACCCAGGAGAGCAACATGCCCGCGCTCAAGCCCGAGACCCGCGACAAACTGAGAACCGTCAGCACGCCGACCCTGTGCACGGCGCTATACAAGCGGGGGTTGCGCAACCAGACGATCCAGGACGTCCGGCCGCTCAATCCCACGCTCCCGACCATGGTCGGCGAAGCGTTCACGCTGCGCTACATCCCGGCACGCGAGGACCTGAACCCGATAACGGTGTTCCAGGACCGCGACCATCCCCAGCGCAAGGCGGTAGAAGAATGTCCGCCGGGGGCGGTATTCGTCATGGATAGCCGCA
>JBEVJQ010000411.1:0-4116 GCA_040510055.1 Burkholderiaceae bacterium
GGATCAGCAACACGATCATCATGATCAGGTACGGCACCAGGACCTCGAGTTCGGGCAGCAGATAGACCGCGAACGAACGCGCCAGCCCGATCAGCAGCGCGGCGATCGCCGCGCCGCCAATCTGGCCGAGACCCGCCGTGGCCACGCCGCCCAACCCCCGCACCCTCAGGAGGTCACCGCCCCCCGGCACCCGCGACGACGCCGGCGAGGCGAGCGCGCCGCCGCGCGCGCCCAGCACGGCGCCGATCACGAAGGTGAAGAGGGAGACGCGGCTCGCGTTCACGCCCAGCGTGGTCGCCGTCTCGCGGTCGTGGGTGACGGCCGTGACCTGGCGGCCGAGCGCCGTGCGCTGGAGGAAATAGCGCAGGCCGAAGAACGCTGCGATCGCCATCGCCGGCAGCACGAACAGCTGGTAGCGGGTGTAGGTGATCCCGGCGACGGCGACGGTGCCCAACTGGGTGACGACGTCCGAGACGAAGTACGGTTGCGTCCCCCAGATCAGCCGCTGCAGGTCCTCGAGGATCATGAACGCGGCGAAGGTGACCAGCAGCTGCAGGATCGGATCCTTGTCGAGGATCCGGCGCAGCAGCGTGACCTCGAGCACGGTGCCGACGACGACACCGACGACGATCGCCGCGATCAGCAGTGCCGGCAGCGCCAGCGCCGGCGACAGGCCGTATTGGCCGATCGCCAGGCCCAGGGTCGCGGCGAGGTAGCCGCCGCAGGCGTAGAGGCTGCCGTGGGCGATGTTGAGGATCCGCATCACCCCGAAGATCATCGTCAGCCCCAGCGCCACGAGGAAAAGCAGCGCTGCGTACGAGAGTCCGTCGAGGACGGCCAGAGCGAAGAGATGAGCGTTCACCGGTCGCCGCTCCGGCGCGACCCACCTCCGAACTTGCCCGCAATCACGGCCGGCGCCGTCACTTGAAGTCGTACGACTTCAGGCCCGGGTCCTCGAGTACCGAGGGCTTGACGGTCTTGACCCATTCCGGCGACTTCTGCCCGACCGGCGTGGTCACGAGCGCGGCCGGCACCAGCAGCATCTTGTCCATCACCGGGAACGGGAACTGCGGGACTTTCTTCGTGACGCCGAGCAACTGGTCTTCCAGTCCCTGGCCGTCATCGCGGATCTTGATCGAACGGCCGAAGGCCTTGAACTCCAGTCCGCGCATCGCGTCGGCGACCTGCTCGATCGCCGGCCAGTTTCCGCCGTTGGCCTTGATCGCCGCCTCGTAGCCGGCCTTGAGCCCCATCAGCGCCTGGGCCATGTGGTAGGTCGGATAGATCGGGTAGGCTTTGGTCTTCGACCGGAATTTCTCGACGAACGCCTTGTGCGCCGGATCGTCCTTGGTCTCCGGGTGCAGGAAGTAGTGTTCGCCGCGGGCGCCGACGATCGTGCCGTCGGGCAGCACCGAGCCGACCCGCTCCATCGAACTTTCGGCCAGCGGCAGCACGAACGTCGATGCCTGGAGCAGCCCGCGCTGGCCCGCCTGGCGGACGAACGTGTCGAGGTCACCACCCCACGAAGTCGAGAGGATCACGTCGGGCCGCAGTGCCTGCAACCGGCTGATCTCGGTCGAGAAATCCGACGCGCCGAGCTTGGGGAACATCTCGGCGACGACCTTGACGTCGGGCTTCAGCGCCTTGAGCGTATTGAGGAAGATCTCCCACGAGTCCCGACCCCAGGCGTAGTCCTGGTTGACCACGGCGATGGTCGAGAACTTGGGCTTGGTGCGCAGCAGGTAGATCACCGTGGCGACCATCTCGGTGGTGGCGTTGGCCTGCGTACGGACCACGTACTTGTAGCGCTTGTCCTCGAGGATCTTCTCGGTCCCGCAGTCCCACATGATGTTGAGGACCTTCAGGTCCTCGGCCACCGGCGCGACGATGTTGCAGTTGCCGCTGGAGATGGCCGACAGCATCACCCGGGTGCCCTGTTCCTGGACCAGGCGCCGGTACTCGGTCAGCATCTTGTCGCCGCCGATCCCTTCGTCGATGAACGTGGGGACGATCTTCGCGCCGCCGATCCCGCCGGCCGCGTTGATGTCTTCGATCAGGATCTCGGCCGCCGCCTTGGCCGGGACGCCGAATACCGACGCGGCCCCCGATGTGAAGGTGGTGATGCCGATCTTCAGTTCCGTCGGCTTCTGCTGCGCGACGCCGGCAGTGGCCATCAATCCGGTCAATGCCGTACCGGCCAGCAGCCGGGTGAGGAACCTGTTCATCTCGTCTCCCTTGTTAGTGATCGCGATCCGGCCGTATGGTACGGGCGTCGGCGCGCGCGCTGGAAGCGACTTCGTAACCAGGCAAAAAGGGACCGTTGTTCGGCGACGATTGCCTCGCGCCAGGGCTCGCCCGGGCCTGGACCCGGTCAATCCGGACGGATCGCCGTCTTCGGCCGGAAAGCGGCGCAGACCCCGTCATCGGTCCGCACGTAGGGCGCACCGATCAGGTCGAGGCAGTAGGGCACCGCGGCGAAGATCCCGGGGACCCGGACCGTGCCGTTGTCGCGCAGGCCTTCGAGCGTCTCGCGGATCGCCCGCGGCTGGCCCGGGAGGTTGATGATCAGCGCCTGCTTGCGGATCACCGCCACCTGGCGCGAAAGGATCGCAGTCGGCACGAAGTTCAGACTGATCTGGCGCATCTGTTCGCCGAATCCCGGCAAGGTGCGATCGGCCACGGCCAGTGTGGCTTCCGGCGTCACGTCGCGCGGCGCCGGTCCGGTACCGCCCGTGGTCAGCACGAGATGGCAGCCCTCGACGTCGACCAGTTCGGTCAGCGTCGTGGAGATCCGATCGGCCTCGTCGGCGATCAGCCGCGTCACCGGAGACCATGGCGAGCGGATCGCCAGAGTCAGCCACTCGATCAGCGACGGGATTCCCTTGTCCTCGTACTGGCCGCTCGCAGCACGGTCGCTGATCGAGACGAGACCGACGCGCAGCGGTCGGTCGGGATCTTCGGTCGGGGTCACCTGGCGTTCCTCGCTCGGTTGAGTGGGTTGGCGTGACGGACGTCGGTGGCTGGCCCGACGTCGGTACCTGGGCGGACGTCGGTGGTCGGCCGGGCGTCGGAGGCTGGACGGACGTCGGAGGCTGGACGGACGATCACCGGCCGGTCACCGGTCGGAGAGCCAGCGGTGCAGCGCGCGATAGAGCGCGCGCGAATGCCGTGGGTCGGTGCTGTCGCCGTCGGCGGCGCGGCGTGCGGCCGCCACGAGCCGCGTCAGCGCCGCCGATTCGCCCTGGTGCTCATCGTCCGCTGCCGGTGGGAACTGGCGGAACCACGCCTCCAGGTGAAGGCTGCCGTCGATCAGCCCGTCGCGCCAGCGTTCGGCCGCGTGATGGACGGCCACCTGGCGCTGTCTGCCGGCGTCCTCGCCGGCCAGCGCCGCTTCGATCGCCGCCGCATCGGCCGAGCGCATCAGGCGGCCGACGAACTGCATCTGGCGCCGCCGTCCTTCGTGGCTGCGAACGGCGCGGGCGACGACGATCGCGTCGCGCAGCGTCTCATCGAGCGGCAGCGAAGCGAGCCGCGTCTCCGACAAGGTCACGAGTCGCTCGCCCAGCGCCTGCAACGCATGCATCCGCTGCTTGAGTCGCGTCTTGCTCGGGCGATCCTCTGCCTGGGGGGCGACGATCGCGTCATCGGCGACGTCGTTGCCGTCAGATTCGTCCATGGCTTCGCGGGGGGCAGGCATCGGCTCGTGCAGGTGGGCTTGCTATGATACTGACCCCTCCATCCCGAGAGGGACCTCTGTCCAGATGGCTCGACCGAGCCGCGTACGCCGGCGCTCGCTCACGCGCCGGTACATGGAGAACCGGCCATAGTGGATGCATCGAACCGGAGCCTGCAGCGCGATCATGCGCCCGTCACCGACCGGATGCCGGCGGCGCTCGCTCGCGCCAGCGGCGGCCGTGGTGGCGAACGCCTGTTCGACTACGACCGCGCCGCACTCGACGAACTGGTCGACACCGTACTCACCCGCGCCCGCTCGCTTGGCGCGACGGCAGCCGCAGCAGAGGTCTCGGAGTCGTCCGGCTATTCGGTGACGGTGCGCAAGGGGCGGCTCGAGACAATCGAGCAGACGCGCGACAAGGGGCTGGGCATCACGGTGTT
>JBEVJQ010000412.1:0-3841 GCA_040510055.1 Burkholderiaceae bacterium
TCCGCCCGGCATCGACGCCACGGCGCCAGCCCGAGGCCTGCGGTAGCACCGGGTCGACGCCGTCGTGGAGCATCAGTTCGGGCTCGAGCCCGAGCTGATGGTCCACGACGGCGTCGACCCGGTGCTGCCGCAGGCCTCGGGCTGGCGCCGTGGCGTCGATGCCGGGCGGATCGAGTCGCGCCTGCGCGCCGACCCCGAACGCACGATCAAGGCGGTCTGCGTCGTCCACAACGAGACCTCGACCGGCGTCACCTCGGACATCGCCGCCGTGCGACGCGCGCTCGATGCCGCCGGCCATCCGGCGCTGCTGATGGTCGATACGATCTCGGGCCTCGCGAGCGCCGACTACCGTCACGACGACTGGGGCGTCGACGTGGCGATCTCCGGATCGCAGAAGGGGCTGATGCTGCCGCCGGGAATCTCGTTCAATGCGCTGTCGCCGCGGGCGCTCGAAGCCAATCGCCATGCCGGTTTCGGGCGCAGCTACTGGGCCTGGGACGAGATGCTCGCCTTCAATGGCGACGGCTATTTCCCCTATACGCCGAACACCAACCTGCTCTACGGCCTGGCCGAAGCGCTGACAATGCTGGCCGAAGAAGGACTCGACAACGTGCTCGCCCGTCACCGGCGCTGGGCTGCCGGGGTGCGCGCGGCGGTCACGGCCTGGGGACTGCCGATCCAGTGCGCCGATCCGGCGGTCTACTCACCGGTGCTCACCGGCGTCATCACGCCCGAAGGCATCGATGCCGATTCCGTCCGCCAGACGATCTACCAACGTTTCGACCTGTCGCTCGGCACCGGCCTGGGCAAGGTCAAGGGCCGGATGTTCCGCATCGGCCACCTCGGCGACGTCAACGACCTGACCCTGGTAGCGACCATCGCCGGCTGCGAGACCGGCCTCGCTCTCGCCGGTGTCGCGTTGAAGGGATCGGGGCTCGAGGCGATCCAGCGGACGTTTCGGGACACGCCCGCGGCGTTCGCGCCACCGCGGTCGCGATGAACACCGAGCCGCCGGCGGGCGCGAAAGGCGGCAACGGCACGTTCAGCGTATAGTCCGCCCATGGCCATTCCCCACGCTCTGCCCGGGCAGCCGATCGACGTGCTGCCGCTGGGCACCAGGCTCGAATCCGAGCAATCGGTCGCCCTGTTCAAGTCGCACCAGATAGAGGTCATCCGGCTCGTCCTGCCTGCTGGCAAGCGGATGCCGTCGCACCGCGTTGCGGGCGAGATCACCCTGCTTTGCCTCGAGGGTCGGCTCGAGGTTCCGGGCGAGGTCGGCAAGACCGAACTTGCCGCCGGCCAGTTGCTCTACCTCACGGGTGGAACGGTTCACGGCGTCACTGCGCTCGAGAGCAGTTCGGCGTTGCTGACGATCGTCCTGTCGAACTGACGAGGGCATCGTTCGTCCTTGTCAGCGTCGGGACGAATCCATTACCCTTCGAGACCTTCCGAAGACAAGTGCCGGCAGTCGCGCACCGGCCGATAACCATGCAGACGGGCAGGACCGGAGATGCCGCGGGCAGGGCGGTCGCGGGTATTCGCGAGGCCGCTCGGCGCAAGGGCGAGATCATCGACGCGGCCGCTTCGGTGTTCGCGCGAATGGGATTTCACGGCGCCAGTACCCGCGACATCGCCGACCGCGTGTCGATGCGCCAGGCGAGCGTCTACTACTACTTCCGCAGCAAGGAAGCGGCGCTCGAAGAGGTCTGCACGGCGGCGATGGGCGACGTGCTGGAGCGCGCGCAGCGGATCCTCGCACAGCGTGGCAGCGCCAGTGTCCGCGTGGTCGCGCTGGTCCGCCATCACCTGGTGCGGATGAACCAGCGCCCGGACTATGCCCGCGTCTTTCTCACGCAGCGACGCTTCCTCACCGGTGCGGCCCGTGAACGCGTCCGTCGTGTATGCGACGACTACGAGCGGATCATCGTCGCGGCAATCGCCGACGGCGTCGCCCGCGGCGAGTTTCGTCGCGATCCGTCCGCGCCGGACATGGCCATGGCCGTGCTCGGCTTGTGCAACGCGGCGCTGCTCTGGCACGGGACCGTTCCGGGGATGACCGACGATCGTGCGGTCCGCATCGTTGCGCCGCTGCTGGTCGACGGTCTGCGCGCAGGCGCAGGAGCCGACGTCGACGGCGCGCATCCAGCCACCCGCCCGGTGATACCCGGACACCTTTTCGCGATCGGAGACTCTCGATGATTGGACTTCAAGCCGCGCGGTTCGACCGCTGCCGCCGTCTGGCCCTGACCTTGACGGTGGCCGTCGCCGCGGCCGCGGGCTTTGCGGCCGCCGCCCAGGCGCAGGTCACCGTCGGCGCCAGCCTGTCGCTGACCGGTCCCGGCTCGGCGCTGGGCATCCCGATGAAGCAGGGGCTCGAACTCTGGCCCGCCGAGATCGCTGGGCAGAAAATCAACCTGATCATCCTCGACGATGCCAGCGACCCGTCGGCGGCGACGCGCAACGCGCGCAAGTTCACCAGCGAGAACAAGGTCGACCTGCTGCTCGGCTCGAACCTGACTCCGGGCGGGATGGCGGTATCGAACGTCGCCCAGGAAACGCAGACGCCGCACATGGCGTTCTCGCCGATCCCGCTGGCGCCCGGCAAGTCGGCGTTCTCCTTCGTCGTTCCGCAGTCGGTCAACCTGATGGCCAAGGCCACGGCGAAGGACATGCGCGGGCGCAACATCAAGAAGCTCGGCTTCATCGGCTTCTCGGACCCGTGGGGCGAGCAGTGGCTCGCGGCGCTGACCAAGGAGCTCGAGGGCAGCGACGTCAAGATCGTGGCCAGCGAGAAGTACGGCCGTTCCGACACCAGCGTGACGGGACAGGTGCTGAAGCTGATCTCGTCGCAGCCCGACGCGATCTTCATCGCCGGCTCCGGCACCGGCGCGGCGCTGCCGCAGACGGGGCTCGCCGAGCGCAACTACAAGGGCATCGTCTACCAGTCGCACGGCGCGGGCTCGAAGGACTTCCTGCGGATCGCCGGCAAGGCGGCCGAGGGGGCGCTGCTGCCGATCGGGCCGGTGCTGCTGCCGGGCCAGCTGCCCGCCGACCATCCGTCGAAGAAGGTCGTCAACGACTTCAGCCAGGCTTTCCTCGGCAAGTACGGCCCCGATGCCGGCATCGTGTTCGGCGCCCACGCGTTCGACGCGACCCAGATCCTGGCGGCCGCGCTGCCCGAGGCGCTGAAGAAGGCCAAGCCCGGCACCCCGGAATTCCGCGTCGCGCTGCGCGATGCGATCGAGTCGTCGAAGAACGTCGCCGGCACCAACGGCGTCTACAACTTCACCAAGGACGACCACTACGGCCTCGACGAGCGCGGCGCCATCATGGTCCGGGTCAGCAACGGCGACTGGCAGCTCGTCAAGTAGGGCGGGCGTCGCCCGCTGCCCATGGATTGGCAGATCGCCGCCTGGCTCGTCCAGGACGGCCTGACCAACGGCGCCATCTACTGCCTGCTGGGACTGGCGATCGTCCTGGTGTTCGCGGTGACGCGCGTCATCTTCGTCCCGCAGGGCGAGTTCGTCACCTTCGGCGCCCTGACCCTGGCGGCGCTGCAGTCCGACAACCGTCCGGGTTCGGTCTGGCTCGTCGCGGCGATCGCCGTCCTCGCCGGTGTCGCCAACGTGGTGGCGGCGCTGCGCGGTCGCGATCGGGCCCGGCTCGGCTGGCGGTTGTCGACCGATGTGGCATTGCCGCTCGTGATCGCCGGCGCCGTCGCGGCCCTCGCCCCGATGAAGCTGCCGCTCGGCGTCGACGTGCTGCTGACGCTCGCCCTGATCACGCCGCTCGGCCCGACCTTGCACCGGATCGTCTATCAGCCGCTGGTGGGCGCGTCGGT
>JBEVJQ010000413.1:0-5966 GCA_040510055.1 Burkholderiaceae bacterium
CGATTCTATGAATCGCTGGGCGTCGTCGCCAGCCACGTCGGTATGAAGCGCGAACTCTAGTGTGGTGAACCTCTGATTCACCACACTAGACGCGATGGCCGACCTCGGTCGCGACTACGCGGTCTTGCCCGCGCCCGCGGGCGAACAGGAAGCGGCCCCGGGATGGCCCCGTCGGAGCTAACGTGCCGCGCCCTGCTGTTCGCGCGGACCCAGCGCATACGGTCCGCCCTGCTCGAGCGCTCGGCGGTAGGCCGGACGGCCCTGGAACCGCTTGACCCAGCCGTCGAGCGCGGGATAGCGCGAGCGCTCGGTCCGGGTGCTGGCGGCCTCGCCGACGAAGCTCATCTGGACATCGGCGGCGGTGAAATCATCGCCGAGGAGCCACTGGCGGTCGGCAAGCGTCCGATCGACATAGCCGAGGTGGTTGGCGATCTCGCTCTCGATCCGCGGCTCGAGCGGCTTGGCGCCTTCACCGAGACGCGAGACATAGAGCTTCAGCATCAGCGGCAGCATCGCCGAACCTTCCGCGTAGTGGAGCCACTGCAGGTAGGTTTCGTACTCGTGGCTGTCGCGCGGTGGAGCCAACCGACCGTTGCCGTAGCGCGCGACCAGCGACTCGATGATGGCGCCTGACTCGATCAATGTGCGGTCGCCGTCGACCACGACCGGCGACTTGCCGAGTGGATGGACGGCCTTCAATTCCGGCGGTGCCAGCCGCGTTTTCGGGTCGCGCTGATAGCGCTCGATCCGGTACGGCAGCTCGAGTTCCTCGAGCAGCCACAGGATCCGTTGCGAGCGCGAGTCGTTGAGGTGGTGGACGATGATCATCGGGAACTCCGTTCGAGGTTCTTGACCCACGCGGGATCGCGTCGCGAGCGGAAACTGTCCAGGCCTTCGGCGGCTTCGGCCGAGCGGCGCCTGGAGCCATGTTCGGCCTCCAGTTGTCGCCAGGTCGCCTCGGACGGCAACGTCTGCGCGCACTGCATGGCGAAGCGCTTGCTGCGCCCGACGGCTTCCGGCGCCGCGCGCAGCAGGGCGTCGATCAGCGGCGCCGCCGTTGTGTCGAGGGCGCCGGCTTCGCAGACTTCGTGCACCAGGCCGAGTTCCCGTGCCCGCCGGGCATCGAACGTCTCGCAGGTCAGCGCGTAGCGGCGCAGCTGGCGGATGCCGATCGCCGCGACCAGCTGCGGAAAGATGATCGCTGCGGTCAACCCCCAGCGGGCTTCCGAGATCGCGAACGTCGCAGTGGCCTCGGCGACGACGATGTCACAGGACGCGATCAGGCCGGTGCCGCCGCCGATACAGGCGCCGTGAACGAGCGCGAGCACGGGCTTGCCGATCTCGTTGAGCGAGCGCATCGCCTGCGCCGTCTGATGCGAAGCGGCCAGGTTCGCCGCTTCGTCACGGGCGGCGATGGCGCGCAGCCACTTCAGGTCGGCGCCGGCCTGGAAATGGCGCCCGTTGGCGCGGATGACGAGCAGCCGCACGGCCGCGTCGCCGGCCAGCCGGGCTGCCGCTTCGACCACGCCGGCGAGCAAGGCACCGTCGTAGGCATTGTTGACGGCAGGGCGGTTCAGCGTGATCGTACCGACGCCGGCGGCGACCGACGACAGGACGGACACGGCATCTTCCGCAGGTGTGCTGACCGTCGGATCGGTCGGTTCGGTCATCGTGGCTCCTTCTTGCCCGCGCGCCGGGGTCGCTGACGGCGCCCGGATGACGGCGGCCGGTGACGGTCGCCACGAATGCCCGCCCGGCGCCGTAATCGTCTCCGACGAGCGTGACGGTTATCACGTCGCAGAGCGGCTGGCGGATCGTAGACTGCAATCACCGAGCCACCCGCTCAACACCCGGCCACGACCGCCACCGTCAAGTGTCCCACGATCAGCGTCCCGGAGTGCGGCAGCGTCCGCCGGTCCGGCAGTTCCCCGACCATGCCGCGTTCCAGCGCGAGACCGTGCATTGCGACTGCGGTTGGCGCGGCATCGGCCGTCAGGCCGAGCGCGGCCGGCTCGACGACATCGGTGTCGAGGTCCTTTGCCCGGCCTGCACGCGACGGATCGGCGTCGCGCTGTTCGAGGCCGCGGCGACCGAGCCGGTGTCGCCGCCGTCGCCGTCGACGCTGGCGCGGCGTCGACGGGCGTCGGTGGCGCTGGCACGGATGCTCGAGCTGTTCGAGGCCATGACCCCGGCCGATCATGAACGCGCCCAGTTGCTGCTGGCAAGCGGCCTGCCGTTGACCCGCCGGGCCTGGGTCGAGGCCTTCTTCTGCGGCTACGACGCCGATTCGCTGCCGGCCCAGATCGAGGCCCACTTGCCGCGGCCGTTCGCCCGACGCTGAACGCCGCGCTGCCCCGTCGTCAGCTGCGGCGGCGCGCGGCAGCAGCTCGTCCAGGACACGGCTGTCCTGGACACTAGACGGTGAGCACGACGTTGCCGATCGCCGCGAACGACTCGACTCGTTCGTGGGCAGTCGCCGCCTCCTCGAGTGGATAGCTGGCGTCGATCGCGTGGCGGATTCGTCCGGCTGCGAGCCACTCGCCGAGCTGCTCCACCGCTTGCTGCCGGGCCTGCGCGGAGAGTTCGTAGACGATGAAC
Source organism: Burkholderiaceae bacterium (assembly GCA_040510055.1). GTDB lineage: Bacteria > Pseudomonadota > Gammaproteobacteria > Burkholderiales > Burkholderiaceae_E > Lautropia. The sequence goes on from JBEVJQ010000413.1 coordinate 2,599, forward strand.
CAGCGCACCGCGACGCCGGACTGGATCATCGGACCGAACTCGCAGGCGACTTCGCTGCGGCTCGACCCATAGACCACGCACAGCCCGTCGCGTGCGACCAGCCGCGGCAGCAGACGCAGGTTGGTCGCGGCGTCAACCTCGACCACGCGATCGACGCCGCGCCCGCCGGTCGCCTCGCGCACCTTCTCGACGAGGTCCTCGCGCCGGTAGTCGACCGCGAGATCGGCGCCCGCGGCCAGCGCATGGCGCGCCTTCGCGGGCGAACTGACAGTGGCGATCACCTGCGCGGCGCCGAGCTGGCGGGCGAACTGGATCGCATAGTGACCGACCGCACCGGCACCGCCGGCCACGAGTACCGACGCCCCGGCGATCGCGCCGTCGACGGTCACCGCGCGGTAGGCAGTCAGCGCCGGGATGCCGAGGCAAGCGCCTTCGTCGAAGGTCGTGTCCGGCGGCAGCGGCACGGCCTGCGCGGCCGGAAGCGCGATCATCTCGGCCGCGGTCCCGAACGGCCGCTGCCACTGGCCGTTCCAGATCCAGACCCGCTCGCCGATCCGGCTCTGGGCCACGCCCGTCCCGACCCGATCGATGACCCCGGCGCCGTCGCTGTGCGGGACGACCCTCGGCCCGGCCATCGGTCGCGAGCCGGCACGCGTCTTTACGTCCGACGGATTGACCCCCGAGGTGGCGAGCCGCACGCGGACCTCGCCTTGCCCCGGCTCGGGATCGGTCATCGTGCCGACGACCAGCACTTCGCGCGCCGGTCCGTTGCGCTCGTACCAGACTGCCTTCATCTCGTTCGCCTCCATGATCGTTGTCCAGAGCTACACACCCTGTCGCCCGGCTCATTGCCGGAACCATGATGTCCAGCGATTCTGGCATCATCGTCCGATGGACCGCCGCCCAGCGGCCGGGTCGGCCCCAGCCGCGCCGGCGCGCTTCCCCCGAGACCCCGACCTCACGCGCGCGCGGATTCTCCAGGCGGCCACGCTCGAGTTCCACCGCTTCGGTCTCGGCGGCGCCCGCGTCGATCGCATCGCCGCCGAGGCCGGCGTCAACAAGCGCATGCTCTACTACTACTTCGGGTCGAAGGACGCCCTGTTCCTCGCCGTGCTCGAGGCCGTCTACGAACAGATCCGCGGCGAGGAGCGCGCGCTCGAACTCGATCGGCTCGACCCGGCCGAGGCCATCCGCCAGCTGGTGTCGTTCACCTGGAACTACTACCTCGAGCACCCCGAGTGCCTGACGCTGCTGAACAGCGAGAACCTGCACGAGGCCCGGCACCTGAAGCAGAGCGCCCGGGTCCGTTCGCTCCATTCCCCGTTCGTCCGGATGCTCGCCGACGTCCTGCAGCGGGGCCGCGACGGGGGCATCTTTCGCGGCGGCGTCGACCCGGTCCAGCTCTATATCTCGCTCGCCGGACTCTGCTATTTCTACCTCGGCAACCGGCACACGCTGTCGGCGATCTTCGACCGCGACCTGATGGCCGCCGACGCCCTCGAGACACGGCTGCGTCACGTCACCGACTTCGTTCTCGGTTACCTGGCTTCAGAACCGTCGTCGCTGGCTGCGCACGGACGGGCCGATCATGTTGCCTGGGAATCCACGCCGGAATAAGATCGCCCGCCATGTTGCGAAAGGCCGCCGGTAGGGGCGGGTCGCTCGGGCACCAACCTTGGTGGAGAACTCGATGTCGAACCGGTCGCCAGGCGCCGCAGGCGCGCGTCTTTCAGTCTGGATCCCGCCGCTGCTTCGGGCGGCGGCAGTGGCAGCGGCGATCGTGGGCTCGACCGCGCCGGCGGCGGCACAGTGGAAGCCGACCAAGCCGGTGACGATCATCGTTCCCTGGGCCGCCGGTGGTGCCACCGACCAGGTGACGCGGCTGGCCGCCGCCGAGGTCGAAGCCGGCCTTGGCCAGAAGATCGTCGTCGTCAACCAGCCGGGCGGGGCTGGGTCGATCGGGACCAAGGCCGCGATGGACGCGCCGCGCGACGGCTATACCTGGACTGCCGGTGCCGCCAAGCAACTGGGCACCTATCCCGTCCTCGGGATGATCGACAGCAAGCTCGACGACTTCCACCTGTTCATCGCGGTCACCAATGTGTCGGTGGTCAGCGTCAATCCGCAGACGCCGTACAAGGACTTCCCGCAGTTGCTCGCGGCGATGAAGCAGAAGGAATTGCCCGTGGCCACGGCCGGCAACAGTTCGTCGGGCCACTTCGCGATGGAGGCGATCGCCAAGGCCACGGGCGCGAAATACCGTCACATCACCTACGATGGCGGCAATCCGGCCGTGGTCTCTACGGTGGCCGGCGAGACCGAGATCACGACCCAGCTCGCCCCCGAGCAGGCCGAAATGATCAAGGGCAAGCGGCTGCGGCCGCTGGTGATCGTCGGCGAGCAGGCGCTGACCCTCGGCGGCGCGACGATTCCGCCGATCACCGACTTCGTCAAGGACTTCCCGAAGGTGACGACGGGCTTCGGGATCTTCATCCCCAAGGGCGCGCCGCCCGAGGTCGTGGCCACGGTCGAGAAGCTGTGGACCGAGCGGATCGCCAAGTCGGAGAAGATTCGCCAGTACGCGACCGAGAAGGGGGCGCTGTTCACGCCGCTCCATGGCAAGGAGGCGTACGACGCCGTCTGGCCGACGGTCGTCAGCGACGCCTACCTGCTGCAGGACGCGGGGATGGCGAAACGGTCGCCGGAATCGCTGGGTATCCGCCGCTAGGCGCCAGCGGTACCCGCCGGCGATGCGATGATCGATCACGTCTCCATCGGCGTTCGCGATCTCGATGCCGCGACCCATGCCTACGAGCGAATCCTCGCCCCGCTCGGCCTCGGCCTGCTGGTGCGGCGCGAACGAGCCGTCGGCTTCGGCAAGCGATACCCGGAATTCTGGTTGAACCAACGCGAGGCGCTGACCGCGAAGTGGCCGGACACCGGCTGGCACGTCTGCCTGCGCGCGCCCGACGACGCGGCCGTCCGCGACGTCCACGCCGCGGCGCTCGCAGCCGGCTACGGCGACGGCGGAGCGCCCGGGCCGCGCCAGGGGCAGGCGACGCGCTACTTCGCGGCTTTCATCGAGGATCATGACGGCAACCGGATCGAGGCCGCGAGCTTCCCGCGGACCTGACCAGCTGCAGCGCTGGCTCGAGGCACTGGGCTGGGTCGCCACGGGCGCAGCGATCATGGTGGCGTCGTGGCGGATGCCGCGGCTCGAGGCGCTGCACATGGCACCGTGGTCGGCACCGGGCTTGCTGCCCGGGGTCGTCGGGCTGCTGATGATGGCCTTCGGTGTCGCCATCGTCGCCCTGCGCGGCGCTGGCGAAGCCATCGGCAGCGAGCTCGGCGTCGGCCGTGGAGCCGAT
>JBEVJQ010000414.1:0-6040 GCA_040510055.1 Burkholderiaceae bacterium
CCCGATCATCGACGTCCGGCCCGAGGGCGCGCAACACCGACTGCAGCATGGCGATCGGCGCGAAACCGCCGTCATTCGTGGACCTCGGGCCGCACAGCACGACGCCGCGGACCGAATCCCCGCGCGCCCGCAGCGTCGCCTCGACCTCGCTCGCCATCACCGAGACGACCTTCCAGCCGGCTTCAGCGAACGCCCGGGCCAACGGCCCGTCGCCGCGCCGATCGTCTCCGACGAGCAGCCAGGTGTCCGCAGCGCCGTCGTGCGGCCGCGTGTGCGGTACTTCCGTCGTGACTGCGTCCGGCACCCAGCGCAGCGCGTGCAGTGCCGACCGTTGCACGTCGGCCATGCGCTTCTGCGACCCAGCAGTTGCCACGGGTCCCGACATCGCAGCCGTGACCTCGGGCAGCCAATGCCGCTCGCGCTGCCAGGGATAGGTCGGGACGCCGGGCCACCAACGCTGCGTCGGCAGCGATCGCGACCAGTCGACGGCCAGGCCACCGGCCCATAGCGTGCCGAGGGCATGCAGCATCATCGCCCGCTCGGGCTGGTCGCGCTTGCCGCTGGCGGCCAGCATCACCGGCGACGAGCCCGACTGCGCCGTCTGATCGATCGCGGACAGCAGCACCGGATGCGGGCCGAGTTCGATGAACGTATCGATGCCGTCGGCCAGCATGGCCGCGACCGTGGCCGCGAATCCCACCGGTTCGCGCAGATTGCGCCCCCAGTAGCCGGCGTCGAACGCCGACGGCGCCACGCTTCGCCCGTCGACCGTGGAATAGATGACGACCGGCGCAGTCGCGCCGACAGGGGCAGTCGAGCCGACCGGTGCAGTCGAGCCGACCGCCGCCTGCCGCAGCGCGCCGTCGGACAGTTCGGCAACCAATCGCTCGGCCACCGGCGCCATCTGCGGGCTGTGCGACGCGACGTCGACATTGACCCGGCGGCAGAAGACGCCGTCGGCCTCGAACATCTCGCGCAGGCGATCGATCTCCGACGGATCGCCCGAGATCACCGAGGCACGCGGGCTGTTGCTCACCGCCAGCGCAACCGATGCTTCGAGCCCCCGCAGTCGCGGCCGCAATTCGTCGGCCGACAGTTCGACCAGCGCCATCGCGCCCTGCCCGCTGGTCGCTGCCATCAGGCGGCTGCGGGTGCAGATGACGCGCATCGCCTGCTCGAGATCGATGGCGCCGCCCAGCCACGCGGCGGCGACCTCGCCCATGCTGTGTCCGACGACCGCCGTCGGTTCGATGCCCCAGGCGCGCCACAGTGCCGAATAGCCGATGGCCAGCGCCGTCAATACCGGCTGGACCACGTCGATGCGATCGAGGCGGTAGTCGCGGTCGTCCGGTGACAGCGCCAGCTGTTCGACGATCGACCAGTCGACGAAAGCGCGGGCGGCCCGGTCGCACTGGGCCAGTGCCGCGGCGAATGCCGGTTCGGTCGCGAGCAGTTCCCGGCCCATGCCGAGCCACTGCGCGCCCTGGCCCGGGACGACGAATGCGACCCGCGGAGCGGCGCGGCGATAGACGGTGCCGCGGACCGCTGTGCAGCCCTGCTCGGCGAACTCGCGCAGCGACGCGACGAGCGCATCGCCATCGGGCGCGACGATACAGGCGCGTTCGGCGAGCCCTGACCGTCGGGTCGCGGCGGTCCAGGCCAGGCGCGCGAGCGCCGGCCCGCTCCGGCTCTCGGCCAGGTCTGCGTAGCGCGCGGCGAGCGCTTGAAGGGCCGGAGCCGAACGCGCCGACAACGGCACGGCGATCGCCCCGCGGACCTCCGAGGTCGGCGCGCCAGTCACGTCGTCGGCAATGACGTCGCCGAGCACGACATGGGCATTGGTGCCGGCGATTCCGAACGCGCTGACGCCTGCGATCCGCGAACCCGCCGGGTCCGGCCACGGCAGGATCTCGCGCGGGATCGCAACCGTTCCCGCGGCCCAGTCGATGGCCGGGTTCGGTTCATCGAGGTGCAGGCTCGGTGCGATGACGCCGTTCGACAGCGACAGCGCCACCTTGATGAAGCCGGCGACGCCGGCAGCCCCTTCGGTGTGGCCGAAGTTGGTCTTGACCGAACCGACGCGGCACGGCTGCCCGGCCGTACGCCCGGCGCCGAGCACCGCGCCCAGGGCGCCGAGTTCGACCGGGTCGCCGGCGCGCGTCCCGGTGCCGTGCGCCTCGACATATGCCACGCGCGCCGGCGGTACGCCAGCGTGAGCGTAGGCGGTCGCGAGCAGGTCGCGCTGGCCGGCGGGACTCGGCGTACCCAGCGAGCCGCTGCTCTGGCCGTCGTTGTTGACGGCCGAGCCGAGGATCGACGCATAGATCCGATCGCCGTCGCGGCGAGCCTGCGCCAGCGACTTGAGCATCACCACGCCCGCGCCCTCGCTGCGGACGTAGCCGTCGCCGCGGGCATCGCCGAACTTGCAACGGCCGTCACTCGCCAGCATCCGGCTCTGCGAATACGCGATGCTGATGTGCGGCTGCAGGATCACGTTGACGCCACCGGCGAGCGCGGCTTCGCATTCACCGGCACGGATCGCCTGCGCGGCCTGGTGGATCGCGACCAGCGACGAGGAGCAGGCAGTGTCGATCACGACGCTCGGGCCGCGCAGCCCGAGTGCATACGAAATCCGACCCGCCGTCGCATAGCGGCCCGAGCCTGTCGTCATGTAGAAGTCGACCGCTTCCGGGTCGGCGAACAGGCGGCCCTCGAAGTCGTTGAGCCACTGGCCGACGTAGACGCCGCACCGTCCGGCCTGCAGGCGATCGAGCGTCAGACCCGCATCCTCGATCGCCTCCCAGGCGATCTCGAGCATCAGACGCTGCTGCGGATCGACACGCTCGGCCTCGTGTGGCGCGATACCGAAGAAGTCGGCATCGAAGCGGTCGATGCCGCCGAGGTAGCCGCCCCAGCGCGACATGATGCGTCCGGGCGTGGCGGGCTGCGGATCGAAGAAGCGGGCGAGGTCGATCCGATCGGCGGGAATCTCGCCGATCGCATCGCGCCCCTCCGAAACGAAGGACCAGAACCGCGACGGGCCGTCGATACCGCCGGGGAAGCGGCAACCGATGCCGACGACTGCGACCGGTTCGTGGCGGCTCATCGCGCGGGCTCCCGCAGATTGTCGACAGCAACGGTCAGTCGGCGAGCGATGTCTCCAACGACGGCAGCGCGGTTCGTATCAAGGTAGAAGTGACCGCCTGGAAACATCCGCTGGTCGAACTCGGCCATCGTCTCCGCGTGCCACGCCGCGATGTGCGCGCGCGGGACCAGCCGGTCGTCGACACCGCCCATTGCCACCAGCGGCACCGGCAGCGGATCGCGCCGCCCCGGCCGGAACGCTTCCAGCGCGGCGATGTCGGCGCGCAGCGTCGGCAGCAACAGCGCCAGCAGGTCGGGCTCGGCCACGATCTCGGCCGGTATCCCGTCATAGCGTCGCTGGACTTCGGCGACGAACTCGACGTCGGTCAGCACTGCGAGCGGCGGATCCGTGTCGGGCATCGTCGCCGGACGACGGCCGGACACGAACAGCATGACCGGTGGCGGCAGCCCTTCGGCGATCATCGCGCGCGCCGTTTCCGATGCGAGGATTGCACCCATGCTGTGACCGAAGAGTGCGTATGGTCCCTCCGACGCGCCGCGGATCGCCTCGACGGTCGCGCTCACCAGGTCCTCCAGCCGATCGATCGGCCGCTCGCGCAACCGGTTCCCGTGCCCGGGCAACTGGACTGCCGTCAGCCCGATCGTGGCCGGAAGCAACGGCGCCCAAGGCCGAAACGCCGCTGCGCTGCCGCCGGCGAAGGGGAAGCAGTAGAGGCGCAGCGCTTCGGCGTCGCGCGCAGGAGTCCAGTCGATCAGCCAGGGGCTCATAGTCTTGGGCGAGTTCGGGGCGCGACAATTATCGCGAGCGCCTTGCTCGCAGATCCGCGCGGCACCCCGGCGATCGCGAATTGCGTCACCCGGCATTACGCTCGCCATCGAGCCCCGGAACGGCGTCGGAAGACACGACTGCGAAGCCGTGATGGACTTCACGAACAACGCTCTTTGTCGGCGTCGTCGCGACGCGCGTGCGTCGGCGAACGGCCGTGGCGACTCCGCGATGACGCGACAACGACGCTGACCGCCGGATCAACTCGCCGGCTGCGACGCGCCGGACCGCGCGCGCCAGTCCATCGACAGCGCGACGTCCTTCGGACCCGATGCGTCACCGAAAGCCTCGGCGAGCACGCGGCCCGTCATCAGCGACGGCACCGGGATGCCGAGGGCCGACAGCACCGTGGGTGCGATGTCGAGGTTGCTCGACGCAGGGAGCTGCAGGCCACGGCGAACGCCGGCCCCGACCATCGCCACCAGTCCCTGCGGGTCATGCATACCCTGCTTCACCGTCGGCGCATCGACCGCGAACAGCGCCTCGATCGGATAGCCCGCCGGGTCTGCCGCGACGCCATCCGGCAATCGATACCGGACGCCCGCGGATGCCTCGGACATTCCGATCGGCGTCACCGTCAAGACCTCGTCGACTTCCTGGACGTGGAATGCACTGTCGGCGCGACCGGTGGGGTACTCGCGACGAGCCGTCTCGAACGCGCGCCGGACGCGCGCGCGCGCAGCCGGATCGGGCAGCCGCAGGTTCCATTGCGGCACCATCGTCGGCACCGCTTCGACGACGCCGTCGCGTCCGACGATCGCCAGCAACCGATCGATGTCGCGGACCCGGACGATGATCTTGCCGGCCGCGTACCGATCCGATCGGAACGGCTTCTGTCCCATGCTCGACACGACCAGCAGCAAGGTGCCGTCGCCGACGAGATCACGAAATCGTCCGATGAGGTGATCACAGACCCGATAGCCGAACGGCACCGCCTCGCCATAGTTGTGGCGCTCATCGGCGTCCGCCTTGTGCCCGAACTCGCGGTCGTCCCACGCCCGCCAGTAGCGGTGCATGTAGTGCGCCGCGTGGTTGGTGTGCCAGGTGGCGAAGTCGGGACGGGTCTTGCGGTACAGGCGGGCGAAGAAGTCGAAGTTCATCAACGGTTGCAGCGCAGGCCTGCGCCAACGCGACGCCGGCTGCACGCGCTCGCGCACCAGTTGTTTCGCGATCGTCGCGGCCGTGCGCAGGCGCAGCCCGTGACGGATCAACTGCGCACCCAGCGCGAGCACATCGACCGGTCCGGCGTTGCGGCGCACGCCATTCTGGATCTGCGTGTACTGCCGGTTCACCTGCTGGATGGCGGCCAAAGACGCAGGCCATGTCTCGGGCCCCGGTGCAAACGGACCCGGTACGACGAAACCGTCGACCGGGCGCGGCGGATAGGCACTGATGCTGCCGAAGACGCCGACCGAGCGACCGGCCTCGGCCACGTGGTCCCACAGGCGCGGCACGCGAATCGAGTCGGCAGCCTGCTCGAGGACCCGGGCGCCGTGGACCTGCTGGGGCACGCCGGTAAGGACGGTGACCCAGGTCACCCACGGGTCCAGTTCCGGTGGCCGCTCCTCGGCCGTCTGGTAGCCCCACGCGCCGTCCTCGCGCAGCGCCGCGAAGTTCGGAAGGAAATCGCGTCCGCGCTGTTCGATCAAGCGGTCGATGACGGACCAGTTGATCTCGTTGAACTCGAGCATCATCACTTTCATCGGATTCACCCTGCGGGCCTCCACGTCGGGATCGCCTGCGTCCATCCGGATAGCGACAGGTACAGCGACTGATAGTTCGAGCGCACGGCGGCGATGGAGCCGTGTTCCTGCACCCATGACGCGGCCGCCTGGCCCAGCCGGCCGCGGAGCGCGGCGTTTCCGGCGAGTTCGAGCAGATCGGCCTCGAGCGCGGCCCCATCACCGGTCGGCACCAGCCGGCCGGTACGGCCGTCGTCGACGATCTCGGTGTTACCCCCGGCGTCGGAGCAGACAATGGCGAGGCCGCTTGCGCAGGCTTCGAGCAGGGCGATCGACAGGCCTTCGGTCAGCGACGGTTGCGCGAAGACGTCGAGGGCGGCGAGAAAGCCGGGCACGTCGCGGCATTCGCCGATCAGCGTGACGCGAT
>JBEVJQ010000415.1:0-25361 GCA_040510055.1 Burkholderiaceae bacterium
TGTCCTTGCCGATCAGGACACCAGGTCGGTCGTGGCCGCCCGCATTCGTGCTCGCCAGCACCTTCCCGGCCGCATGGCCGAGGCGCATGACGAAGTCGGGCGTGATCGGCGCCTCGCCGACCCGACCGCGAACGCCATCGGTTCCGAAATATCGCCGTGCCATGCCTGTTCCCGTCTTTCGTGACTGATTGCTGCCATTGCGGCTTTAGGCCAGAAGTCTAGCGCCCGTGGCCAACTGCAGGCCCGGCGGCCGCCGTTGGCGGGCAACTCCGTTGGGCCGGCGCACGGCCTCGGCGGCTTCGCTGTGGTCTATCGCCGCGGCTTCGGCTCGGCTCGGCGCGGCGCGGTCGCGGCGGCTGCGGCGCCGGTCGGCGGGGGGCGACGACCACCGCCGACGCCGCCGAGCGGAGCCGGCAGGGTCCGCTCGAGCAGCAGGTCCATCGCATTGCGGAACGCGTCGGCGTCTGCGCCCGCGTCGATCGCGAGCGCGGCGCGATCGAATGCCGCCGACAGAAGCGTGGCGAGCGCGGCGACCGGCAGATGATTCTGCGGCCCGATCGCAGCCGCCAGTCCGGCGCGTAGCGCCCCGGCGGCACCGGCCTGGTCGAGCGCGTCGACCTCAGCGGCGCCGAGGATGGCCGGACCTTCGATCAACAATAGCCGTGTGCGCCCCGGCACGCGCATCGCCGCGAGGTAGGTGGCGCTGCCGGCGAGCAGCGCCTCGCGCGGCGTCGCCCCAGGCGCCACGGCGGCCGCGATGGCCTCGGCCACGGCCCGTGCCTCGTCGGCCACGACAGCACGGAACAGGTCACGCTTGTCGGCGAAATGGTGATAGAGCGCGCCCCGGGTCAATCCCGTCGCTGCGACGATCGCCGGAGTCGACGTGCCGGCATAGCCGTGGACCACGAACAACTCTCGGGCCGAGGCCGTCAGGGCCCGGCGCGTGGCGTCGGTACGCTGGCGATTGCTTCGCGTTTGCATACGTGCAGTCTGTATGTTACGGTACGTCTGATACGTGCAGTATGTATGCAAATTGCCTCGAGGCATTGGCGCAGGGGTACGTCGGACACGGCGCTCGGTTGACTTTGCCCCCGCGGACACGCGTCCTACGTCGACTTGCTCCACGGACTCGCTGCTACGTCGACTTGACCCGCGAACACGGTGCTACGGGGACTGCCCCACCGCAGCCACCGTGCGGTTCGGAACCCTACACTGCGAGGAGAATCGATGAAGACCACCAGCTACTACCCTGTGATCATGACCAGCGACGTCGCCGCGACCGCCAGCTTCTGGCGCGTGCATTTCGACTTCACCCCGCTGTTCGAGAGCGACTGGTACGTTCACCTGCAGCAGGCCGACGATCCGGCGGTCAACCTCGCGGTCCTCGACGGCGACCACGCGACGATCCCGGCCGCGAACCGCGGCACCGTCGCCGGGCTGTTGCTGAACTTCGAGGTCGACGACGTCGATGCCGTCCACCGGCGACTGGCCGCAGCCGGCCTGCCGGTCCTGCTGGCGCTGCGCGACGAGGATTTCGGCCAGCGCCACTTCATGACCGCCGATCCGAACGGCGTGCTGATCGACATCATCAAGCCGATTCCGCCGTCGGCTGCCTTCGCGGCGCAGTACCAGTCGCAGGCCCTGCCCGGCAGCTAACCCGCTTACCATTCGCAGGCCATGCCCGGCAGCCGACCCGATTACCCCTCGCAGGCCCTGCCCGGCAGCGAACCGCCGATGCTGGCCATCCACCACCCCTTTTGCCGGAGATTCAGCTCGAAGCCTCCGCGGCGACCGCGCGGATCCCGGTTGCGGCCGGCACGCTGCGGCGCCACTGCAGGATGACTTCGGCAACGAACAGGGGCACCGTCCAGCTGAGCCACAGCAAAGCGGTATATCGCTCGGGCAGGCTCCCCAGCCCGGTCAACAGCGGGCTCACGACCATGAGTCGGAAAAACACGAACCCGAGGGCCACCACGTAACTGCGCAGCATCCATTCGCGATGTGCCGCAACCTGTCCCGTGCGGATTGCCACGAAGGCCATCAAGGTGGTGCCGACCCACACGCTGGCCATCACGAACGTCGCCGTACCGAAGGCCCACCCCAGCACGGCCCGCAGCGACAGCGCATAGGCGCTGGCCGCAGAGATCGCAACGCCGACCAGATAGGCACGACCGATCCATCGGTGCATCGCCGGATGCCTGCGTCGCAGTGCGGCCCAGAACTGCAACAGGCCAGCCAGCAGTGCGAGCGCGCCGCCGAGCAAGTGCGGCAGCAACCACGCCCGATTGGGCCACAACGGGCCGTAGGAGGTCGGGGTCACGACCAGAAAACGCGACATCGCCTGTCCGACCAGCGCGACCACGAGCAGGATCGCTGCGATCCAGAAGATTCGACGAACCGGGATCCCGAACGGCAGCGAGTCGAAACTCGCGCGAACGGCGGAGGGATGGATGGACGGCATGATCGGGCTCCTTTCGTAGGTGCCCCGGCAGGCGGCTAGCCTTCACCGGAACGCGCTCGCCGGTCGCGACTGGCCGGCACCGGCGTTTGCCTAGTCTCGGATGTCGGTAGCGGCCGCACCAGACCAATCAGTGCCGAAACCCTGCCGAAAATGGTCGGCGGGCAACTCTCAGGAGGCGCCGAGTTCGCGCCGCCAGAGCCACTGGGCGACGCGCGACTGACCCTGAGCCAGTCGATAGCGGTAGGTGTTGAAGGGCAGTCCCAGCGCCTCGGCGGCCTTCTCCTGCGTACCCGCGGGGTCGAGATAGGTGTGAACCATGGCTCGGTAGAGCTTGCGGTCCTTCGGCGCCCCATCCAGCGCCTCGACTGCCTGCCGCACCAGCGTCCGCAGCCTCTCGACATCGCCCGGGGCGCCCGCTGCCCCGAGGAGCAGCCGGGTACGCAACAGCCGGTTGGCCGCGAGCCGCTCGTCGCTCGCCAGATCGCGCAGCGCCTGCTGGACTGCCTCGACAAACTCCGCCTCCGACAGCACCAGCAGCGGCTGCAACGCATCGGCGGCCACGGGCTCGGCCTGCGATGCACGGTCGACCTTGAGCCGGAACCACTGCTCGGGCGTCTGCGCTCGCCAGTCATGGCCGAAGACCCCATAACGCCGGCCAGCAACGTCGAACTCGGCTTGCCGCAGGCGAGGGAAATGAAGGGTCGCGAACATCGGCTCGAAGTGCTCCGGATCGATGACCGTGACGAAACTCCAGGCCAGCCGCGGTTGCGACGTCCAGTACAGCGAGGCATTGGGAGCGATGATGTTCATCGTCGCCGGGTCGGTCTGGCCACCGTCTCGGCTCTGGAGAAAGCGTGTGTACGAGATCTCCTCGCCGGGCCGCGCCGGTCCATGGCGTCGGACGAACTCGAGCGCCAGGTCCACGGCAGGATCGACCTCGCGGTCTTCGTCGCTGGCCTCTTCGATCCGCACCGTACCCATGAAGCCCGTCAGAGTCCCCGAGGGATCGACGAACACCAGGAAGCCGCGCGGTTGACGCCGCAGCCAGTGCCCGGCGATCCGGGCGGCGGCAGCGCCTTCGTATCGCGCCACGATCTCGACGATGGCTTCGGCATCGCCGGGCCTGAGGGGCGCTGCATGGGCGCTCGAGACCGCGCTCCAGGCGTAGAACGGTCGCAACCCGGCGTTGAAGCGCTGGACATAGATGATGTCGAACCAGATCCGCTGCTGCGCCACGCTGGCTGCCCGGCGCAACCGTCCATAGAGATGCTCGAGCAGCCTGCCGTTCAACGTACGCAACAGGTCGGCATTGCGCCAGCGCGCATCGGCGCACAACACCTCGCGGGCGAGATCGTGGGGCAACAGGCCGCGCGCCCCGTGCTCGATGAAGGACAGCCCTGCCAGCCACTGGAACAGTGGCCCGGGGTCGGCGCCACCGAGCGCTGCCGCGAGGGCCGATTCGGTCAGCGCCGGCAGCGTCGCGCAGGCGTACAGCGCCACCCGGTACTCGGGGCCAGGGACGTGTTCGAGCAATCGCTCGAGCAGGGTCTGCACGATCTCGGGTCGGCTGCCGAGCTCGAATCCGTCGTCGGAGGCGTCGCGCCCGACCGCGCCATGGGCAACCGCGTCGCGCTCGGTCCCAGCCGGGACGGCATCGGGCTCGAACGCGTCGGCGATCAGCGACAGGGCCAGCGGGTGCCCGCCAGCGGCGCGCAGGATACCCGGCCGGCATTGGAGCGCGACGCCGCGCAGCGCGAGATAGGCATCGCTCTCTTCGGGCCGCAGGTCGCGCAACGGCAGTGCGCGCTGCAAGGCGGCCCACTGGACGTCCGTACCCCAGGCGGCCTGTGGTGCGTGGCGGCCGGCGATGATCACGATCGCTCCAGCCGGCAGGCCGGGCAGAAATCGCTCGCGCAGCCACGGGTCCAGAGCCGTGATCACCTCGTAGCCGTCGATGAACAGCAGTCCCCTCGGCGGCCACTGGTCGAGGACAGCGGCGAGCGAACCCGCGGCGACGTCGAGCGCCTGGCCGAGTGCGGCGACGAATACATCGGGCCGTGCCGCCAACTCGCGGGCGTCCAGCCACACAACCGGACGTCCCAGCCGTGCCGCGACGGCGGCGTACTGCCTGAGCAACGCGGTCTTGCCGATGCCGCCGGGTCCGTGGACATGGAGCACGGCAAAAGGCGGTTCGACGGCAGCGGCAGCGGCCCGGAATGCCTCGATCTCGGTACCGCGACCGACGAAGCGCGCGTCGCGCGCCGCAGCGAGCCGGTCCGAGATGCGCCGACCGCCCAGCTCGCCCGCCGGGCTGTCGACCCGCCGGACCTGCGCGCGATGAACCTCGAGGCGTGGCAGGTTCATTGGAAAAGTATAGGGCGGCCACCGGTCGCCGACCAGGAGCCGGTCCTCTGAGCGCTAACCGGATGACGTTCGCCAGCGAAACAACCGGGGTTAGTGGTGGTCTGCGCTTGACCACCCAGTAGCCGTCACGGCGAGACTGCCGCCTAGCACCACCGCGACACGCCGACCGCGCGCCAGACGGCGAGCGCGGCCACGGTCTCGGCAACGTCGTGGACGCGAACGATCGCCGCGCCACGCTCGACGGCAGCGATCGCCGCGGCGATGCTGGCGCCGAGCCGGCGATCGACGGGTTGCCCGGTCAAACGCCCCAGCATCGACTTGCGCGACAGTCCTGCCAGCACCGGCGCGATCGTCGCGAGCCGCGGCAGCGCCGCGAGCAGCGCCAGGTTGTGCTCCAACGACTTGCCGAAACCGAAGCCAGGGTCGACGACGATCCGGTCGGCGGCCACGCCGGCGTCGATCAATGCCGCCCGACGTGCCGCGAGAAACGCTGTCACCTCGGCGACCACGTCGGCATAGAACGGCGCGGCCTGCATCGTTCGCGGGTCGCCCTGCATGTGCATCGCGATCACGCCGACCGGCGCCAGGCCGGGCGCGCTCACGGCAGCAATCGCTCGACGATCGGCGAAACCCCCGACGTCGTTGATGATCGCCGCGCCGGCCGCGATTGCCTGCTCCATGACCTCCGCGCGGCGGGTGTCGACCGAGATCGGTACGGCCAGGTCGGCGAGGCCCTGGAGCACCGGACGCAGCCGCTGCCACTCGAGATCGGCCGACACCGGTTCGGCGCCGGGACGCGTCGACTCGGCACCGATGTCGACGATGTCGGCCCCTTCGGCCACGAACCGGCGCGCCGCGTCGACTGCCGCGGCCGACTCGAGGTGCCGCCCGCCATCGGAGAACGAGTCGGCGGTGACATTGACCACCGCCATCACCAGCGGGCGGTCAAGGGTGAGCCGGAACCGTCCGCAGCGCAGGACCGGGACGGAAGTGCCGTTGGCGGAATCGGCTCCCGAGGCCCCGGCGGCGTCCATTGGCCCAGCGCCGCAGGGCGCGGCGCTGGACGCAGAAAGGCGCCTCGCGGCGCCTTTCGTTCCGGATCGGTCCGGACGTTCCGACATCGACCGGTCGGTCTGACGACCGGTCAGTTGGCCTGCGGCGTCGCCGGCCCGGGCTGCGGCAACGCGCTCGGCGAACTGGGCGTATTGCCGGGACCGCTCGACGGCGTGTAGTCCTTGGGCGGCCGCGGCGAGCGCCCGGCGATGATGTCGTCGAGCTGATCCGAGTCGATCGTCTCCCACTCGAGCAGCGCCTTGGCGATCGCGTGCATCTTGTCGGCGTTGTCCTCGATCAGCTTGCGCGCGAGGTTGTACTGCTCGTCGATGATCCGGCGGATCTCCTGATCGACCTTCTGCATCGTCGCTTCCGAGACGTTGGTCGTCTTCGTGATCGAGCGGCCGAGGAAGATCTCGCCTTCGTTCTCGGCATAGACCATCGGACCCAGTTCGTTGCTCATCCCGTAGCGGGTGACCATGTCGCGAGCCATGTGCGTGGCGCGCTCGAAGTCGTTGGAAGCGCCCGTGGTCATCTGGTCCATGAACACTTCCTCGGCGATCCGGCCACCGAACAGCATCGAGATCTGCGACAGCATGTATTGGCGGTCGAAGCTGTAGCGGTCGCGCTCGGGCAGCGACATCGTCACGCCCAGCGCACGGCCGCGCGGAATGATCGTGACCTTGTGAACCGGGTCGCACTTCGGCAACAGCTTGCCGAGGAGCGCGTGGCCGGCCTCGTGGTAAGCAGTGCTCTTGCGCTCGTCCTCGTCCATGATCAGCGACCGACGTTCGGTGCCCATCAGGATCTTGTCCTTGGCGCGCTCGAAATCCATCATGTCGACGAACCGCGCCGTGCGCCGCGCCGCGAACAGTGCCGCCTCGTTGACCAGGTTGGCGAGGTCAGCGCCGGAGAAGCCGGGCGTGCCGCGCGCAATGACGTCGGGCTTGACGTCCGAGCCGATCGGCACCTTGCGCATGTGCACGCCGAGGATCTGTTCGCGACCGCGAATGTCGGGCAGCGGCACGACCACCTGGCGGTCGAAGCGGCCCGGCCGCAGCAGCGCCGGGTCGAGCACGTCGGGCCGGTTGGTCGCGGCGATGACGATGATGCCCTGGCCGGTCTCGAAACCGTCCATCTCGACCAGCAACTGGTTCAGCGTCTGCTCGCGCTCGTCGTTGCCGCCGCCGAGGCCGGCACCGCGCTGACGACCGACCGCGTCGATCTCGTCGATGAAGACGATGCACGGCGCGTGCTTCTTGGCGTTCTCGAACATGTCACGAACCCGGGCGGCACCGACGCCGACGAACATCTCGACGAAGTCCGAACCCGAGATCGAGAAGAACGGGACCTTGGCCTCGCCGGCGATCGCCTTGGCGAGCAGGGTCTTGCCGGTACCGGGCGATCCGACCATCAGCACGCCGCGGGGAATGCGGCCACCGAGTTTCTGGAACTTGGTCGGATCACGCAGGAACTCGACCAGTTCGTGGACCTCTTCCTTGGCCTCGTCGCAGCCGGCGACGTCGGCGAAGGTGATCGAATTGTTGCTCTCGTCGAGCATCCGAGCCCGGCTCTTGCCGAACGAGAACGCACCACCGCGGCCGCCGCCCTGCATCTGGCGCATGAAGAAGATCCAGACCCCGATCAGCAGCAGCATCGGGAACCAGGAGATGAAGATCTGCATCAGGACCGACTGCTCTTCCTCGGGCCGGGCATTGACCTGGACGCCGTACTTGAGCAGGTCCGACACCATCCAGAGGTCACCGCTACCGGGCGGCGTGTAGATGGTCAGCGGCTGGTTGTCGCGGGTCCGCGCCCGCAACGTACGGCCGTCGATCTGGACGCTTTCGATCCGTCCGGCCTCGGCCTCTTTCATGAACTGCGAGTACGGCATGTCGCCGCCTCGGGCCTGCCGGGTCTCGAACGACCGGAAGACCGTGAACAGCACCAGGGCGATGACAACCCAGATCGCGGCCTTTGAGAACGTGTTATTCAACTGCTGCACCTCGCATGTTCTCGGCGGTGGCCGGATTCCGGCTGCGAAGCCCTGTTCTAGGCCCGCCGTACGCTGTTGCGATGATTCTACGCTGCGGGTTCGTCGCGCATTGGTGCAGATCCCCCGTCCGCCGCCCGCGGCCGCGGCCGCCTACCCAGAAGGTAGGATTCCGCCGACCGATCGCGCGAGGCCTTGGGCTTGCGTGGCGCCACCGAGACAAACTGTCGCTTGAACCGCTCCACTACCTGACTGTAGCCGCTGCCGTGGAAACACTTGATCAGCAGCGCGCCGTCAGGCTTGAGCCAGCGGCTGCCAAAGTCAATCGACAGCTCGGCCAGATCCTGCATCCGCGCGGCATCGGCCGCGGCAACTCCGCTCAGATTGGGCGCCATGTCGGAAACCACAAGGTCGACCCGCTTGCCGGCCAGCAACTGCTCGAGCGCCGCCAGCGTCGGGTCGTCGCGAAAATCGCCGAGCAGGAACTCGACATCGGGCACCGGCTCCATCGCGACCAGGTCGAGCGCGATCACCCGGCCGTCGAGCCCGCCGCTGCGGTTGCGTCCCAGCCGCTCGCGCAACACCTGCGACCAGCTGCCCGGCGCGCTGCCGAGGTCGACCGCGGTCATCCCCGGGCGGATCAGCCGGTCCTGATCATCGATCCCGATCAGCTTGAAGGCGGCCCGCGATCGGTAGGCGTGCTTCTGGGCAAGCTTGACGTACGGGTCGTTCAGGTGCTCGTGAAGCCAGCGCTTGTCTACCTTTCCCATCGACTCCCACCGTCAACGTCTCCGCGCTTGCCACTCGCGCCCCGGATCGGGGTAGACTCCGCGCCATATGCCGGACCCTGCCTCTACCGGGCACCCCTCGAGTACCGGGCACGCCTCGAGATCCCAGCCCGAATCATCGGCCGTTCCGTTCCGGAACCCGATAGCGCCCCGTCCCCTCCCAACGAACGGGTCGGCGGCTTCGTCGCCCTGCTCCGGGCGGAGGCACCTGTCGACCGACCTGCGTCGCGCCCTGCGGGCACGCGCCCACGATCTGTCGCCCGTCGTCCTGGTGGGCGCGGCCGGCGTGACCGACGCCGTCATGAACGAGATCGACCGCGCGCTGACGGCTCACGAGCTGGTCAAGATCCGCCTGTCAGGCTTGGAGCGCACGGTCCAGGACATCGAATCGAACCGGATCTGCGACCGGCTGGCCGCGGCCAGCGTCCAGCGGATCGGACACGTGCTCGTGATCTGGCGCCCCCGACCCGAATCGGACTGAGTCCGGCAACCGCGCCGCCGACGCCGCAGCATCGACCGCGGCGCCCGCGGACCGCGACCGCGGCGCCTGCGGACCGTCAACGGCCGCCCGAGGCTGGACTCCGACTGACCGGGCTATCGGTAATCGACCGACAGGATCTCGTATTCCTGTTCGCCGCCCGGCGCCTGGAAGCTCGCCACGTCTCCGGCCGACTTGCCGATCAGGGCGCGTGCCAGCGGGCTCGAGATCGAGATCCGCTGCTCCTTGATCTCGGCTTCGTCGTCGCCCACGATCTGGTAGGTGACCTTCTCGCCGTTCTCGGTCGACTCGAGCATCACGGTGGCGCCGAACACGACCCGGCCCTCGGCCTGGATCGAGGCAGTGTCGATCACCTGCGCAGCGGCCAGCTTGGTCTCGAGTTCGGCGATCCGGCCCTCGATGAAACCCTGGCGTTCCTTGGCGGCTTCGTACTCGGCGTTCTCCGACAGGTCACCCTGCGAGCGCGCCTCGGCGATGGCAGTGATGACAGCGGGCCGGTCTTCGTGCTTCAGACGATTCAACTCGTCGCGCAGCAGCTTCGCGCCGCGAACGGTCAGGGGGATCGTACTCATGGGCGCTCGTGAGAAAGAGTCGGATCGGCGCGACACACGGCGGCCGCACGGCTGCCGCGGCTTGCCGAACCGTGTCGAGAAAAACAAACCCCGGAAGCCTGGTCAGATCCTCGGCTCCGGGGCGATGAGTTCGTCTGGAACAGTCTAACACCGGCCGTCAGCGGGTCCCTTGCAGCGGCTCCGGCGATTTCACAAGAAGGGATGACGCCAGCGCGAAGCCAGTTGGACCGGATAGCGGTAGCCTCAGCCGGCCGCGATCTGCTGGTGCAACGCCTGCAGCGACTGGACCGCCAGGTCAGCGGGGTCCTGCATCCCCTCGACCGCAGCGCGCGCCCCGGCGATGGTGGTGTAGAAGGTCACGCGCTGTGACAGCGCCGTGGTGCGGATCGCCAGCGAGTCCTGGATCGCCCCGCGTCGTTCCTCGACCGAGTTGATCACCAGCTGGATCCGGCCGTTCTTCAGGGCATCGACGATGTGTGGGCGCCCCTCCTGGACCTTGTTGATCGCCGTCACGGGGATGCCCTCGGCGGCGATCGCCCCGGCCGTGCCACGGGTTGCCATCAGGGTGAATCCGAGCGAATGCAGCCGCCGGGCGACCTTGACCGCCTTGGGCCGGTCGGGGTGCTTGACCGAGATGAATACGGTTCCCGAAGGCGGCAGGCGGACGCCAGCAGCGAGCTGCGACTTGAAGAACGCCTCGCCGAAGGTCCGACCGATCCCCATGACTTCGCCGGTCGATTTCATTTCCGGCCCGAGGATGGTGTCGACGCCGGGAAACTTGACGAACGGAAACACCGCCTCCTTGACCGAGTAGTACGGCGGAGTTATCTCGGCCACGACGCCTTGATCGGCCAGTGACGTGCCGACCATGCAGCGCGCGGCGACCTTGGCCAGCGCGATCCCCGTCGCCTTGGAGACGAACGGAACGGTTCGCGACGCGCGTGGATTGACCTCGAGGACGTAGACCGCGGCGGCGGAATCCCCGGCGGCCCCGATTCTGGTGTCCATCGAGCGAGTGTCGTGCGGCACCCTGGCGTCGGCCGCGTCGCGGCCGTGGTGCGCGGGCTTGACGTCGCGCTGGTCGCCGTGCTGGATCGCGAACTGGACGTTCATCAGCCCGCAGACCTTCAGCGCCCGCGCCATCTGGGCCGTCTGCCGCTTCAGCTCCTCGATCAGATCCGCCGACAGCGAGTGCGGCGGTAGCGAGCAGGCGGAATCACCCGAGTGGACCCCGGCCTGCTCGATATGCTCCATCACCCCGCCAATCAAGACGCGCTCGCCGTCCGAAAGGCAGTCGACGTCGACCTCGATGGCATCGTTGAGGAAACGATCGAGCAGTACCGGCGAATCGTTGCTGACCTTGACCGCATCACGCATGTAGCGCTCGAGATCGCGCTGCTCGTGGACGATTTCCATTGCCCGGCCCCCGAGCACATAGCTCGGCCGAACGACAAGCGGGTAGCCGATTTCGTGGGCGAGCTGGATCGCCTCGGCTTCGTTCCGGGCGGTGCGGTTCGGCGGCTGGCGCAGCCCGAGGCGGATAAGCAGCTTCTGGAACCGCTCGCGGTCCTCGGCCATGTCGATCGAATCGGGCGAGGTGCCGATGATCGGGACGCCGGCAGCCTCGAGCGGCTTGGCCAGCTTCAGCGGCGTCTGGCCGCCGTACTGGATGATTACGCCGAGCGGCTTTTCGATCTCGACGATCTCGAGCACGTCCTCCAGCGTCAGCGGCTCGAAATAGAGCCGGTCCGAGGTGTCGAAGTCGGTCGAGACGGTTTCCGGGTTGCAATTGACCATGATGGTCTCGAACCCGTCCTCGCGCAGCGCGAACGAGGCGTGGACGCAGCAGTAGTCGAACTCGATCCCCTGGCCGATCCGGTTCGGACCGCCGCCGAGGACCATGACCTTCCTGCGGTCGGTGGGCTCAGCCTCGCATTCCTCGTCGTAGGTCGAGTAGAGATAAGCCGTCGCCGAGGCAAACTCTGCGGCGCAGGTGTCGACTCGCTTGTAGACCGGCCGCACGCCCAGCGAATGCCTGAGCTTCCTGATCTCGTGCTCGGTCGTCTCGAGAAGGTAGCCCAGCCGCCGGTCGGAGAAGCCCTTCTGCTTGAGCGCGCGCAACGTGTCGTGATCCAGATCGCCGATCGTCATCTTGTCGAGTTCGAGCTCGAAATCGACGATCTCCTTGATCTGGGCGAGGAACCAGCGGTCGATCCGCGTCAGCGCGTGCACTTCCTCGAGCGTGAAGCCCTGGGCGAACGCATCGCCCACGTACCAGATCCGTTCCGACCCCGGTTCGCCCAGTTCCTCTTCGATGACCTCGCGGTCGGTGGTCATCTGGTTGAGGCCATCGACGCCGGTCTCGAGCCCGCGCATCGCTTTCTGCAGGCTCTCCTGGAACGTGCGGCCGATCGCCATCACCTCGCCGACCGACTTCATCTGCGTGGTCAGGTGGTTGTCGGCCTGCGGGAACTTCTCGAACGCGAACCGCGGGATCTTGGTGACGACGTAGTCGATGCTGGGTTCGAACGACGCCGGGGT
This sequence comes from Burkholderiaceae bacterium, assembly GCA_040510055.1. Classification (GTDB taxonomy): domain Bacteria; phylum Pseudomonadota; class Gammaproteobacteria; order Burkholderiales; family Burkholderiaceae_E; genus Lautropia. The sequence goes on from JBEVJQ010000415.1 coordinate 12,272, forward strand.
CACGCCGCCGGTGATCTCGTTTCTCAGCTCGTCGAGCGTATAGCCGACGGCGAGCTTGGCGGCGACCTTGGCAATGGGAAACCCGGTGGCCTTCGACGCCAGCGCCGACGACCGCGAGACGCGCGGGTTCATCTCGATCACGATCATCCGGCCGGTATCGGGCTCGATCGCGAACTGGACGTTCGAGCCGCCGGTGTCGACGCCGATCTCGCGCAGGATCGCGATACTGGCGTTGCGCATCAGCTGGTATTCCTTGTCGGTCAGCGTCTGCGCCGGCGCGACCGTGATCGAGTCGCCGGTGTGGATCCCCATGGGGTCGAGGTTCTCGATCGAACAGACGATGATGCAGTTGTCCGCGCGGTCGCGGACCACCTCCATCTCGAACTCCTTCCAGCCGATCAGGCTCTCCTCGATCAGCAGCTCGTTGGTCGGCGACAGTTCGAGCCCGCCCTTGCAGATCTCCTCGAATTCCTCGCCGTTGTACGCGATGCCGCCGCCGGTCCCGCCGAGCGTGAAGCTCGGGCGGATGATCACCGGAAAGCCGATGTCCTGCTGCACCGTCCAGGCCTCGTGGACCGAATGGGCGATCCCCGAGCGCGCCGAGCCCAGCCCGATCGCGCCCATCGCGTTCTTGAACTTCTGCCGGTCCTCGGCCTTCTCGATCGCCGTCGGCGAAGCGCCGATCAGTTCGACGCCGTAACGCTCCAGCACCCCCTGGCGATGAAGGTCGAGCGCGCAGTTCAGGGCCGTCTGGCCGCCCATCGTCGGCAGGATCGCGTCGGGCTTTTCGCGCTCGATGATCCGCTCGACGACCTGCCAGGTGATCGGCTCGATGTAGGTGACGTCGGCCGTCCCGGGATCGGTCATGATCGTGGCCGGGTTGCTGTTGACGAGGATGACCCGAAAGCCCTCGTCGCGCAGCGCCTTGCACGCCTGGGCGCCGGAGTAGTCGAACTCGCAGGCCTGGCCGATGACGATCGGGCCGGCCCCGATGATCAGGATGCTTTCAAGGTCGCTACGCCTTGGCATCGATCCTCCCGGCGGCGGCCGCCGCCGAATGCACCACCGGCGGCGCCGGATGTCGATCCATCAGCGCAACGAACCGGTCGAACAGATAACCGATGTCGTGCGGGCCCGGGCTCGCTTCCGGATGACCCTGGAAGCAGAATGCCGGGCGGTCGACCCGCGCCAGCCCCTGGATCGAGTCGTCGAACAGCGACCGGTGCGTGACCCGCAGGTTCGACCCGATCGACGTCGGATCGACGGCGAAGCCGTGGTTCTGGCTGGTGATATAGACCTTGCCGTCGTCGAGATCCTTGACCGGGTGGTTGGCCCCGTGGTGGCCGAACTTCATCTTCAAGGTCCGCGCGCCCGATGCCAGCCCCATGATCTGGTGACCGAGGCAGATGCCGAAGGTCGGGTAGCCGGCATCGATCAGTTCGCGCGTGGCCGCGATCGCGTACTCGCACGGCTCGGGATCACCGGGGCCATTGGCCAGGAAGACGCCGTCCGGAGCCATCGCCCGGACCGTGGCAGCCGAAGTCGTCGCCGGCACCACGGTGATCGTGCAGCCGCGATCGGCGAGCATCCGCAGGATGTTGCGCTTGACGCCGAAGTCGAAGGCCACGACCTTGCGCCGCCGCTGACCGGCCTTCGGCTGCAGCGCCAGCGGATTCGCATGACCGGTCCCGAGCGACCAGGTTCCCTCGGTCCACTCGTAGGGCTCGGCGACCGAGACCACCTTGGCCAGGTCCATTCCGGCCAGGCCCGGGAACGCGCGCGCCTCGGCGATCGCCCGATCGGCATCGTGGGCGTCGTCACCGGCGATCAGGCAGCCGTTCTGGGCGCCCTTGTCGCGCAGGATCCGGGTCAGCTTGCGCGTATCGATGCCGGCGATGCCGCAGCGCCCGCCGCGCTTCAGGTAGTCATCGAGCGTGTTGACGCGGCTGCCGGGGGCGACGCCACGGCGCCAGTTCGAAGCCTCGACCGGAAGGGCCTTGATGATCAGCGCTTCGGCCTGGATCCGGTCGGACTCGTCGTCCTCGGCATTGACCCCGGTATTTCCGACCTGAGCACAAGTCAGCGTGACCAGTTGCCGGCAGTAGCTGGGATCGGTGAGGATCTCCTGGTAGCCGGTCATCGCCGTGTTGAACACGACTTCACCGACCGCAACGCCGTCGGCGCCGATCGAATGACCACGGAAGATCGTGCCGTCGGCCAACGCGAGCAGCGCGGGCGGAAGGCCGGAAGAGAAAGGATTGGGCATCAGGCGAGGGCTGGACAAACCCTCGGATTATGCCATGCACCCTCGCGACGCCTCGGTGGCGACCCGGTCAGACGGGCAGCGGATCCGTCGGTCGCTCTCGAGACCGGAGCCGTCAATCTGGCTGCAAATGCTCGGACCGATCGTCGATGCCGGCGATCAGGCAGCCGATGCGCAGCAGTCAGAGCACCATCGCCAGGCCGATCACCGTGGATAGCACCGCGATGGTGAGCAACACCACCTGGACCGGTCCGGCACTGTCGATGTCGTACATGGCGCCCGCCTCAGCTGCAGTCTTGACGAGGCGCCAGCATCTCGCGTCTGCGGCGACGCGGATGAGCGGTAATTCACAACCGACCGACGGCGGGTGTGACTTTTGTCACCCCGGGCGCGCGCTGCCGAGGTCGATTGCTGTCGGGCACCTGCCGCGGGCGCGCGGCCCCGAGGTCGATGGCCGCAGGGCACCTGCCGCGATCGACGGTGGCTCAGGCGTCAGTTCAGGCCGCGGCTCAGACGCCAATCGCCGGCTCCGACGCTCACCGCCGATTCAGACGCCGACCCGCCGGTTCAGACCGAGCGCCGGTCGCGCATCGCCTGCGCCACGGTCGCGGCATCGACATATTCGAGTTCGCCGCCGAGCGGAACGCCGCGAGCCAGGCGACTGACGGCGAGCCCGCGGGCTCTGAGCATTTCCGCCAGGTAGTGGGCCGTCGCCTCGCCTTCCTGGGTGAAGTTCGTGGCGAGCACCACTTCCCGCACCTGGCCGTCGGCGGCGCGGGCCAGCAACTGTTCGAAGTGGATCTCGTTCGGGCCGACGCCGTCGAGCGGCGAAAGCCGCCCCATCAGCACGAAGTAGAACCCCTTGAACGACAGCGTCTGCTCGATCACGACCTGGTCGGCAGGCGACTCGACTACGCATAACAGCGATGGATCCCGTCGCGGCGAAGCACAGGTCGCGCAGACTTCGGATTCGGTCAGCGTGTTGCAGCGGACACAGTTGCGCAGTCTCGCCACCGCCTCGGCCAAGGACCGCGACAACTCGAGCGCAGCATCGCGCTCCCGTTGCAGCAGATGCCAGGCGAAGCGCTGGGCCGACTTCGGACCCACGCCCGGGAGGCAGCGCAGCGCCGCGGCCAGCCGATCGAACGAGGCCGCATCGCGCGCTGGCGGTCTCGAGGTCATCGACCGCTATCCGTCGTCCCGGGAACCGCTCAGAACGGCATCTTGAACCCGGGTGGCAGCGGCAGCCCCGAGGTGACCGACGCCATCTTCTCCTGCGATGTCTGCTCGGCCCGCCGCAGCGCATCATTCATCGCCGCGACCACCAGGTCCTCGAGCATGTCCTTGTCGTCGGCGAGCAGGCTCGGGTCGATCGTGATGCGCTTGACCTCGTTGCGGCAGTTGATCACCGCCTTGACGAGACCGGCACCGGACTGTCCCTCGACCTCGATCCCGGCCAGTTGTTCCTGGGCCTTCTTCAGGTTGTCCTGCATCTGCTGGGCCTGCTTCATCAGCCCGGCCAACTGGTTCTTCATCATCGGGAATTTCCTTCCAGGGGTTTGATCGAATCGGGAACGATAGTCGCGCCGAAATCCTCGATCAGCTCACGGACGAACGGATCGCGCTCGATCGATTCGCGCGCCTTCGCCTGGCGCTCGTCGCGGGCTCGACCGGCTGCCGCGGCCGCGGTCGTCGCGCTGGTGCTGCCGACTTCCACCGCCAGGTGCACCGGGTGGCCGAAGTGCTTCGCGAGCAGTGCGCCGACCCGCGTCACCAGTTGTGGATCAGCCAATGGCTTGATCGGCACCCGCAACCGGAACCGGCGTCCATCGCGTCCCAGCAGTTCGGATTGCTGAAGGAACTGGCCCGTCATTCCCGAGGCGGCCACGCGGGCAGCGAGTCCGGCCCAGTCCCCGTCGAAAATCGACGGCGTTTCGGAGGGCGTTTCGGAGGGCGTTTCAGAGCGCGTTTCGGGCGGCGTTCCAGAGCGAGTTTCGGGGGGCGTTCCAGAGCGAGTTTCGGGGGGCGTTCCAGAGCACGTTTCAGGGGGCGTTCCAGAGCGAGTCTCGGAGCGCGCCTCGGAGCGCGCCTCGGAGCGCGTCTCGGAGCGCGACTCGGAGCGAATTCCAGAGGGCGTCGCCGGGCCAGTCGCCAAGCGCGTCGCCGGGACCGCCGCGCCCACCCGATCCTGGCCCGCGGGGCTCGCCGGCCGCGGAGACGATGCCTCGCGCGAAAGCGGCCGTGCCCCGCCGGGTGGTTCGGCGCGCGACCCGAGACGAGCCGCAGTACGCGGCGCACCATCGCCCGGCTGGCCGCCGGCGACCGGGGTGGCAGCGGCCGTCGGGCCGGCGGCGTCGGCGGTGAAGGCGAGCAGCCGGCACAGCGCCATCGTGAATCCGGTATGCGGGTCAGGCGCCAGCGGCAGGTCGCGCGCGGCATGCAGCAGGATCTGGTACCAGACCTGGACATCGACCGGATCGACGTGCGCGGCCAGCCAGGCGAGCGTCGGTGCTTCGCCCGCCTGCCCTTCGCCGAGCGTCTCGGCGGCGGCGCCGGCGGCGCGATCGTGCAGTTGCAACACCGCAATCCGCTGCAGGGCGCGCGCCATGTCGAGCAACAGGGTCGCGAACGGCGCACTTTCGGCGGCCATGGCGTCGGCCATCGCAATCAGTCCGGCGCCGTCATCGCCGCGCGCCAGCTTGCCGAGCAACCGCAGCACGGTGCCCTCGTCGACGACGCCCAGCATCTCGCGCACCGCTGGCTCGCGCACCTCGCCGGCGCCGACGGCGATCGCCTGGTCGAGCAACGACAGCGCATCGCGCAGGCTGCCGGCCCCGGCGCGGCCGATCAGGATCAGCGCCGATCGGTCATAGGCGACCTGTTCGGCCTGCAGCACGCGTTCGAGGTGCGCGGCCACGGCATCGGCGACGATCGCCCTCAGGCCGAACTGCAAGCAGCGTGACAGCACGGTGACCGGCACCTTCTGCGGGTCGGTCGTGGCCAGGACGAAGACCACGTGAGGCGGTGGCTCCTCGAGCGTCTTCAACATGGCGTTGAAGGCGTAATTGCTCAGCATGTGGACTTCGTCGATCACGAAGACCTTGTAGCGGCCGGAAGACGGCGCGTAGGCCGACGTTTCGAGTACGGCGGCCATCTCTTCGACCTTGCGGTTCGAGGCAGCGTCCATTTCGATGTAGTCCGGATACCGGCCGGCATCGATACCGGTGCAGGCGGCGCAATGGCCGCAGGGATCGGACGTGGGGCCGCGTTCGCAATTCAGCGCCTTGGCAATGATCCGGGCGATCGTGGTCTTTCCGACTCCACGCGTCCCGGTCAGGAGGTAGGCGTGATGGATCCGGCCACTGTCGAGCGCATGGCGCAAGGCGCGGACGACGATGTCCTGCCCGACGAGTTCTTCGAACCGTCGCGGCCGCCACTTGCGCGCCAGGACCAGATGCGCACCGGCCCTGTCGGCCGGCGCAGCATCGGCACTTCCGTCGGCGAAGAGCCCGTCAGGGGTCGCGTCGTTCAACGTGCTCGTCGTCATCGGGCTGGTTCAACGGGGCCAAACAGCCGCCGCGCCACGGATCGCGGGCTGCCACCGGACACACCGGGATCGAAGCCGGGCGGTCTAGAGCCACCGGAAGAGTCGAAGTGGATGGGGCAGCAATACAGTGAGGGGGACGAGCCTGACCCTCGGCACTCGCGGTGATCGGCTGTGGCTGCTTCCTTCCGGACCTGACCAGATTCACCAAGCCTCGATGCGAGGAGGCCCGTCCGCCTCATTGTAGCAGTGACGCTGCCACCGCCGTCTGCGACCCCTTGGCCGATACCCGATCCGCCGCTGTCAGGCCACTGCCGCGCTCGGCGGCGCCTCCCCCTTTTGTTCCATTCGCTAGTCCCCATTTCCTAATCCGGGTCGGCCACCGTCCGATCCGAGGACAGGCCGTCGTCCCGACCACCGCCGAACCGAGGACAGACCGTCGCCCCGACGGCCAGCAAGGGTTCCCGAGCCCGGGGACCGGACCCGCATGAAAGCATTGGCTGTAGGGGCCCGCGGTCGGGCCGGACCGGCGCGACCGCTGTGCTATCTTCCGAACAGCCCTTCACCGTGAGGCCGCGATGAGCATCAAGCAGGTATCCAATGACTCCTTTGACGCCGACGTGCTCAAGGCCGACGCGCCGGTCCTGGTCGACTACTGGGCCGAATGGTGCGGTCCCTGCAAGCTGATCGCGCCGATCCTCGACGAAGTTTCGCGCGACTATTCCGACAAGCTCAAGGTCGCCAAGGTCAACGTCGATGAAAACCAGGAGATCGCGTCCAAGTACGGGATTCGCGGCATCCCGACGCTGATGTTGTTTCGCAATGGCGCGGTCGTGGCCACCAAGGTCGGCGCATTGTCGAAGAGCCAGTTGACCGCGTTCCTCGACAACAATCTTTGATCCGACGCGCCGAAGCCGCCTTGCGCCTGGGCGGCTCCACGAGAGTCGGGTTTCTGGACACATTGACTCGCGCGTAGTACAGTGCCGCGCGACGAACGGGTTACGATCCGGGTTGTCGTGACATCGCCTGAGTCCGATCGCCGACCGTATGGTCGGCCGCATCGAACAGCCGGCACCAGACCGGCACGGGTTGCCAGCCGCATGCGCTGGCCGGGCACTGGCGATGCCCTCCCCTTGCATCAGCTGCATCCACGTCGAGTTTCGACCCGAGTCGTTTCGTGCTGACCGGCCGCTCGCCGGCGGCACCCAGGCCCGATCGATCGCGCCGCTGAAGGCCAGCGGATCGCCCGGTCGCAGCGATTCGAACCACCATCGAGCCGGAGCCAATGGCGCCAGCCGATCGGCCACGACGCATGCCACAACCTCGCTGGCACCCGCACCCCCGAACCCTCATCGCCCCTACGCATCATGTATCTGTCAGAACTTAAGGCGCTGCACGTTTCGCAACTGATCGAGATGGCCGTTGGCCTCGAGATCGAGAACGCGAACCGCTTGCGCAAGCAGGAATTGATGTTCGCGATCCTCAAGCGCAAGGCTAAGGCGGGCGACCAGATCTTCGGCGACGGTGTGCTCGAGGTCCTCCCCGACGGCTTCGGCTTCCTGCGGACCCCCGAGACCTCGTACCTCGCCAGCCCCGACGACATCTATATCTCCCCGTCGCAGATCCGGCGCTTCAACCTGCACACCGGCGACTCGATCGAGGGCGAAGTCCGCACGCCGAAGGACGGCGAGCGCTATTTCGCGCTGGTCAAGGTCGACAAGATCAACGAGAAGTCCCCCGAGCACTCGAAGAACAAGATCCTGTTCGAGAACCTGACGCCGCTGCACCCGGACGAGGTCCTCCTGCTCGAGCGCGAAATCAAGGCCGACGAGAACATCACCGGGCGGATCATCGACATCATCGCCCCGATCGGCAAGGGGCAGCGCGGGCTGATCGTCGCGCCGCCCAAGAGCGGCAAGACGGTGATGCTCCAGCACATCGCCCACGCCATCAAGGCCAACTACCCGGAGTCGTTCCTGATCGTGCTGCTGATCGACGAGCGGCCCGAGGAAGTGACCGAGATGACGCGCTCGGTCAAGGGCGAGGTCGTCTCCTCGACCTTCGACGAGCCGCCCACGCGTCACGTCCAGGTCGCCGAGATGGTGATCGAGAAGGCCAAGCGGCTGGTCGAGCACAAGCGCGACGTGATCATCCTGCTCGACTCGATCACGCGCCTGGCCCGCGCGTACAACACGGTGGTCCCGGCCTCCGGCAAGGTGCTGACGGGCGGTGTCGATGCCAACGCCCCGCAGCGGCCCAAGCGCTTCTTCGGCGCCGCGCGCAATATCGAGGAAGGCGGTTCGCTCACGATCATCGCCACCGCCCTGATCGACACCGGCAGCCGGATGGACGAGGTGATCTACGAGGAGTTCAAGGGCACCGGCAACATGGAGATCCACCTCAATCGCCGGATGATGGAAAAACGCATCTACCCGGCGATGGACATCAACCGTTCCGGCACGCGGCGCGAGGAACTGCTGCTCAAGCCCGAGATCCTGCAGAAGGTCTGGATTCTGCGACGCCTGCTGCACGACATGGACGAACTCCAGGCGATGGAATTTCTGCTCGACAAGATGAAGCAGACCAAGACGAACAGCGAATTCTTCGACATGATGCGCAAGTAATCGCGGCGGCGATGATCGCCGTCGATCGCGGCAGCGCCCGCCATGACATCCTGATAGCCGCCCTGCTGTTCGGCCTGGCACTCGCCCTGGCCGCCGCGGCCCGCTTCCTCCTCGTCGAGCCGACCGAACTCGCCCATCGCTGCGTCGATGCGCCCGGTACCGGAATCTGCACGCTGCGCCGGGTGATCGTAAGGCTGTTCCGATTCCAGGAACCCGGCTGGGCAGCGGCCGTCACCGGCGCGCTCGCCTTGTTCTGCGCTCCGCGCGGCGGCCCCGTGCTGGTCGCGGGCGCGATCCGGACGAGGATCGCCGCGGCCGCCGGCTATGCCGCCCTGGTGTTCGGTGCCATCGGCCTGATGCTCTACTCGTTCGATCCCGCCGCTGTCGGCCTGCTGCTCGGCGTGATCGCGCTGACCCGGTTGACGGTGGCCCGCCGCGGTGCGACCACCAGCAGGTAGACGAGCGCCGCGGCAATGACGGCGAACTGCCAAGCCTCGGTATTCTCCAGCCCCTCTACCCCAAGGTTGGCGGCCAGACAGCCGACGATGATCGTCCCCAGCACCGTCCGTTCTCCACGCGGCACCAGCATTTCCGCACCGACCATCGCCCGGATCAGGAGCGCGGCCAACGGGGCGCCATAGAGCGCGATCGGAAATCCGCGATAGCGCGGGTCGAAGGCGAGCAGCACCGCGACCACGGCCAGACCGAACAGGACGAACGCCGCCACCGGCGGCCAGGCGCGGTCCAGCCAAGACGGCCCGATCCGCTCGCCGGAGATCGCCGTTCCCGCCGTTCCCGCCGTTTCCCCCGTTTCGGCCGCTCCCGCTGCCCCTGACGTTTCCGCCGCCCCTGCTGGCCACGCCGTTGCGCCGGGCAGCGCCGCCAGCGCCAGGACCAGGCCGCAGACCGCGATCGCTCCAATCGCGCCAGCCTCGAACGGATCGCGGGCCCAGATGAACAGGTATCGCCACTGCGCCTCGAGTCCGATGCCGGCCGTTACTCCCACGGCCAGCGCCAGCGCCAGCATCAGCCAGCGATCGACCGGCCCCCTCGCCGACACCGGCCGGAGGACCGGGCGCCAGCGGCCGGCCACGAGATTGCTCAATACCAGGCAGACCGCCAGAGCCCCGCCGGCAGCGGCCGCGCCGAGGCGGCTGGCTGGATTCGGATCGGTGGCCACGGGGCCGGTGGCCGGAAACTTGGCCTCGCCGACGTTGTCGAACAGGCCCCACGCCCCGCCCATCGCGCCCTCGAGTTGGCGCTTCCACGGCTGATCGAAGGCCTCGATCAGGTTGTAGCGCCAGCCGGCGGCCCTTGCCGCGACGGCGAACTCGCGGTGGAACCGTGCCTGTTCGATACGGCCGGGCCGCGCCGATCGTCGCATCCGGCCCTGGCCGGGCCAACCGGTTTCGCCGATCAGAAGCTCCTTGCCGGCGAATACCTTCTGCATCCGGGCGTGGATGTCACCGATGTGCGCCACGGCGCCGTCGATCCCGACCGGATCGTCCTCCCAGTACGGCAGGATGTGGATGGTGACGAAGTCGACCTCTCGGGCGAGATCGGCGTTGCGTTCCCAGAACTCCCAGACATCGGCGTAGGTCACCGGAACCTTCGTCCCGCGCCGAACCTGCTCCAGGTAGCCGGCCATCTTCGAAGCCGGCTGCTCACGCCGCAGCAGCACCTCGTTGCCGACGATCAGACTCTTGACGGTTGTGCTGTAGCGGTTGGCGACCGCTGTCGCCAATGCCAGTTCGGCCTCGTTCTCCAGCGGATCGCGGCCGATCCAGACGCCGAGCATCACATCCATGCCCAGCGACTGCGCAACCGCCGGCACCTGATCGAGGCCCAACTGCACCGAGTACGTGCGGATGCAGCGCGTGCGCGATGCAAGGAGCCGGAAATCCGTCTCCAGCCTCTCGCGCGAGACGCGAACCCTGGCGCCGAACGGCGACTCGCCCGGCAGGCGATACGGCGCGTACGACAGGCACTGAGCGCGCGGATCGGGCGCGTCGGCGACGGAAACCGGCTCGCCGCTGCGCACAGCGAAGGCGACGAGTCCGATCGCGATCAGCCAGGCAATGACTGTCGCCATGACGAAGCGTCGGCGATTCATCGTGTCACGCGCGAATTTTCATCGAGGCATCGAAATTGCGAAGGGTCGATCGAATCGGCGAGGGCCTTTGATTCAGGATGTCATGGTCAGCATGGGTCGGCAGAATCGTCGCCGCTCGGCGGCGCCGCCTTCACCGGCAGCATCAGTCGCACAAGTGATGCCAGTTGTATCTGGCGCTTGCAGTTGTGACATGAGCATAATGAATTCGACGTCGAGCGCTTTCTACAATCTCCGCAGACGACGACGGCCGAGCGGCTGCCATTGTTCCTTCACGAAGCGACCCGCGCGGCCCTGCCCACGGGTCGCTTCCTCATGTTGGGCCAGTGTTCGGCGCGAGCGGCGGGAGGGCGGGCCAATGTTCAGGGCGCGGCGTTGCGATACAGAACGCCGACAAAGCATTACCAAGAGGCTGGCCGCGATTGTCGGCTCCACCAACCACCTGCACGTTGTTTCGTGATGGCCGCTCTGAAAAGAGCGGCCATCTTCATTCCGGGACCGGATTTGTTGCTCTCTTTTGCGCACTTTGCGCGCCGTATGTCGAGCGCCAACCACGATGAACAAGCCGACCGCCGCTTCTCCAGATAGCGACCTGAGCGTGACTGCCGTTGCGCAGCGCGACCGTTGGCCCGTCACGGCGCAGGGGGCGCCACCGACGGACGGCGCACCGCCGCCGCCAACTGCCGGCACCGGCGACACTGGCCGCCGGCCACGGGGCACCGTCGAGGCCGTCCCGAAGCCACGACGCCACCGCCGCACCGTCGACGGCTGGCGCATGGTGGTCGCCGCGGTCGCCACCGCGTTCGCCATCGGAATGGGCAACCTGTTCACCTGGGAGGCGCTCCATCCGCCGATCACCGCGCCCGACGTCGACGGACCGATTGGCGGCCTGGCCTACAACGCCTACGGCCGCTGGGACAGCCCGCTGATCAACAGGCGGCCGCCCGACGAGAGCATCGCGCGTGACATCGCTGTGCTGTCGGAAATGACGTCGCGGATCCGGACATATACCTCGAGCGAGTTTCCCTCGATCCCCGCCCATGCAGAGGCGCAGCGCCTGCTGATCACGGCCGGCGTCTGGCTCGACCGGCGCGAGGGCAACGTCGAGAACGAGATTCGCGCTCTCGAGACCGCGGTTCGCGAGCACAGCAACGTCGAACGCGTGATCGTCGGCAACGAGACCATCCTCCACGGTTCGTGGACAGTGCCCGAGATCATCGCCAAGATGCACGAAGTCAAGCGTCGGGTCAGGAAGCCGGTGTCGACGGCCGAGCCGTGGCACGTCTGGCTCCGTCACCCCGAGTTGGTCCGGGCGGCCGACTTCATCACGGTCCACCTGCTGCCGTACTGGGAAGGGCTGCCGCCCGGCGCGGCGCTCGACTACGCCTTCGAGCGCCTGGACCAGATCCAGAAGCGCTACCCCGGCAAGAAGATCGTCATCGGCGAGATCGGCTGGCCGAGTCAGGGCGATCGGCGTTTCGCCGCACACGCGACGCCTGCCAACCAGGCGCTGTTCATCCGCGAGTTCGTCGCACGGGCACAGTCGATGGATCTCGACTACTTCCTGATGGAGTCGGTCGACCAGCCGTGGAAGATCGACAACGAGGGGCGCGCCGGTCCGTACTGGGGATTGCTCGATGCCGAGCGCCAGCCCAAGTTCGCCATGACCGGCCCGATCGAGAGCGACCCGGGCTGGCGCACCAAGGCCGCGGCCGCCTCGGCGCTCGGGGCGTTGCTGGCCTTCGCCTTCCTCGTCCGCTTCCCGCGGATGCGCCGGGCCAGCCGGCTGGTATTCGCGGTCGCGTTGCAGGCCGTGGCCGCGGTCGCCGTCTGGCTGGTGGCGCTGCCGTTCGACCGCTACCTGCAATGGGTCGACTGGCTGTTCGTCGCGCTGCTGGTGCCGGCCGTGACGATGACCGCGCTGATCTTCCTGGTCAACGCGTTCGAGTTCGTCGAGGTGTTCTGGCGCGGGAACCTGCGGCGCGGTCACGGTGTCCGGCCGCTGGCCTCGGGTCGCCCCGAGCCGATGGTCTCGGTCCACCTCGCCTGCTGCAACGAGCCGCCGGAGATGGTGATAGCCACCATCCGCAGCCTGCAGGCACTTGACTACCGGAACTTCGAGGTCCTGGTCGTCGACAACAACACCCGTGATCCGAGGCTCTGGGAGCCGGTGCGCGACTACGTGGCCGGGCTCGATCCGCGGTTCCGCTTCTTCCACTTGCCGAGTTGGCCAGGCTACAAGGCCGGGGCGCTCAACTTCGCGCTCGAGCAGACCGACCCCCGGGCCGAGGTCGTCGGCGTAGTCGATGCCGACTACCAGGTCGTCACCGGCTGGCTCAGGGACATGGTCGGCCACTTCGACGACGCCCAGGTCGCCGTCGTCCAGGCGCCTCAAGCGCATCGCGGCTGGAGTCGCCACCGTTTCCGCCAGATGATGAACTTCGAGTATGACGGCTTCTTCCGGATCGGCATGCACCACCGGAACGAGCGCAACGCCATCATCCAGCATGGGACCATGACACTGGTTCGCGCCAGCGCGCTGCGCGCCA
>JBEVJQ010000416.1:0-2769 GCA_040510055.1 Burkholderiaceae bacterium
TACGACATCGGGCCCGGCGGGAACCGACATCAGCCCGCCGTTGTCCGTTGTCTCAGTTCAAGGTCGCGCGAGCACGCCTGAGCAGTAGCGCGCGCTCGCGGTCGTTCTGCGTCATCGCGGCGGCCTGCTCGAACGCGCGGCGCGCCTCGTCGGTGCGGCCGAGCCGCGCCAGCAAGTCGCCGCGCACGGCCGGCAGCAGGTGATAGCGCTGCAGCGCCGGCTCGGTCTGCAACGCTTCCACCAGCGGCAGGGCCGCGGCCGGACCGTAGGCCATCCCGATCGCCACTGCACGGTTCAGTTCGACGACCGGCGAAGGCACGCGCTCGGCGAGCGCATCGTAGAGCGCGACGATCTGCGCCCAGTCGGTCTCGTCGGCGACCGACGCCCGGGCGTGGCAAGCGGCGATCGCGGCCTGCAGCACGTACGGTCCGCGCTCGCCGCCGATTGTGTCAGCCCGCTCGAGGGCAGCGAGCCCGCGCCCGATCAGCAGGTGGTCCCAGCGGCGGCGGTCCTGGTCCATTAGCAGGATCGGCGCGCCGCCGGCATCGACCCGTGCACGCTGGCGCGACGCCTGGATCTCGAGCAGCGCCTGCAGCCCGTGGACCTCGGCCTCGCGCGGCGCCAGTTGCGCCAGCATCCGTGCCAGTCGCAGGGCCTCGTCGCACAGCGTGGTGCGCATCCACTCGCCGCCGGCCGTGGCCGCGTAGCCTTCGTTGAAGATCAGGTAGACGACCTCGAGGACGGCCGCCAGCCGCTCGGCCAGAGCCGTCCCGCGAGGCACCTCGAACGGCACCCGGGCCGCGCCCAGCGTGCGCTTCGCGCGGACGATCCGCTGCGCGATCGTCGGCTCGGGGACAACGTAGGCGCGGGCGATCTCCGCGGTGGTCAGGCCACCGAGCAGCCTCAGCGTCAGCGCCACCTGCGCTTCCTGCGACAGCACCGGATGACAGGCAGTGAAGATCAGTCGCAGCAGGTCGTCGCCGATCTCGTCGCCGCGGGCGGCGTCGAGCGCATCGACGAAGTCGGGGACGACATGGTCGCCGCGGGCATCGGCATCGGCGCCGAGTTCTTGCTGCCGGCGCACATGGGTCGACGCCTGGCGGAGCCGGTCGAGAGCCTTGTTCTTCGCCGCGGCCATCAGCCAGGCTCCGGGGTTGTCGGGGACGCCGCCCTTGGGCCAGTGCTCGAGCGCCGCGACCAGCGTGTCCTGGGCGATCTCTTCGGCCAGGCCGACGTCGCGCACGATCCGCGCGACGCCGCCGATGATCCGCGCCGATTCGATCCGCCAGACGGTATCGATGGCGCGCGAGACGTCAACCGCCATGAGGCTTGTTCGGCCTGAGCGCGCCCTCGTGCAGGGCCCGCGCCTCGGGGGTCAGGGCGTCACCGAAGTCCTCCATCTCGAACACCGGCCGGATCTCGATCTCGCTTTCGGTCTCGTGCGGGTTGGGGCAGCGCCGCACCCACTCGATCGCCTCGTCCATCGACCGGACCTGCCAGATCCAGTAGCCAGCGACCAGTTCCTTCGTTTCGGCGAACGGCCCGTCGATCACCGTCCGGTTGCTGCCGGAGAACCTGACCCGCGCGCCCTTCGACGACGGTTGCAGCCCGTCGCCAGCCAGTATCACGCCGGCCTTGGCCAGTTGGTCGTTGAACTGGCCCATTTCGGTCAGCAGCTGCGCGCTCGGCATCACGCCGGCCTCGGAATCCTGGGTCGCCTTGACCAGTACCATCACTCGCATCTCGATTCTCCTTTTGGTTGCGTCGATCGAGCCGCGCGGGGGTTGCTCCTTCGTGGCTCTTGAATGGACGACGATCGAGCGCGGCAGAATTCGACAGCGATCGCCCGCCAAAGCGAAAAAATATCGGAAGACGCGTTATTCCGCGATATGCAAATGACGGGCCTCCGTCCTTCGTCGTCGGCGCCGGCCGGCGGGTGATAATCGCGGCGATGTCCGACGCCATGTTCCCGCTGGCACTGTCACGGCAGAGGCCGGCTGCGCTCAGCCGTCGTCGTCGCTCGGTCGCGGCCGGCAGTTACCGCCCGGCTGCGGCCAGCCGTTCCCGGTCGGGTGCGGCCAGCCGTTCCCGGTCTGCGGCGGGCTGTTCCCGCCCGGGAGCGGCCGGGCGTTCCCGCTCGATGGCGCGCTGGGTCCTCCTCTGTTTCATGGCGTCGATCATCGCGGCGGTCGTGTCGCCGATCGCCCAGGCCCGAGCCACGGAACTGGTCTGCTCCGGTACCGGGGCGCTCAAACTGATGATTCGGACCGAGGACGGGCTGCGCGAGGTCGGCGGCTCGCATTTCGATTGCCCTGCCTGCCTCCCCGTGGGGGCGCCGCCCCCGCTTCCCGGCGCGCAGCCCAACGCCCCTCCGGCACCACTGGCTGCAGCGCTCGCACCGGCCCGGGCGGCGCACATCGCGGCGGTAACGGCCGCGCCGTTGCCCGCTCGTGGGCCCCCACTGTCCGTGTCCCACTCGTCCCGTTGAACCCCGCTCGGCACGCGTCGGCCTGACGCGCGCCGAATCGACGACCCGGACAACCGGCGCGGACTCGCGCCGTGGAGGACGCTTCAATGAATGCAACGCTTCGCCGCGCGCTGCGGGGCCGCGAACGGCCGCAGGCGGCGCGGGTGCCGGCCGCCGCCGTGGTCGGCTCGGTGCTCGCCGTTTTCGCGTGGCAGACGGCCGCGGTCGCCGCCGACCCGGGCGACGAGCCGCTCCGCGAGCTCGATGGAGGGCCCGTAGGGGATGACGGAGAAGTCCGTGTG
>JBEVJQ010000417.1:0-10602 GCA_040510055.1 Burkholderiaceae bacterium
ACCCCCCCGTAGGATGAACGGTCGACCACTGCCGATGAGCAGGCCTGGATGTCCGTACTCAGCTGCATCACCGTGGAACATGACCTCCAGCTGCTCCTGCTGGCGGGAGTGTTCTGCATTACGGGAAGTTGCGTCAGTTTGCGGCTTCTGCGCCACGCGGTCGGCGCCGAGGTGGGCCAGAGCTTCGGCTGGCTGTTCCTGACTGCGGTTGCTGCCGGGTCGACCGTCTGGTGCACGCACTTCATCGTGATGATGGGATTTCGGACCGCCGCACCCGTCATCTTCGAACCGCTGCCCACGACGCTGTCATTGGTGATCGCCATCGCCGGCACGCTGGCCGGGTTCGTCGTGGCGATCCGCCCCCTCGCGGGGCTGGGTCCCCGCCTCGGCGGGTCACTGGTCGGGCTGGCGATGGCGGCGATGCATTACGTCGGCATGCGCGGCTACCGCGTGGAGGGCATCGTGGCCTGGAACATGCCGCTGATCGTTGCCTCGGTCGTGGTGGCGGCCGGCCTGTCGGCGGTCGCGCTGCACAGGGCGATGCGCCGCTCGCCTCGCACCGGGGGCAATGTCGCCGTCGCCCTGCTGGTCGGCGCGATAGTCAGCCTGCACGTCACGGCCATGGCGGCGTTCCAGGTGACCCCGACGGTGGCTACCGGCACACCGTTCGATCCGGGTGCGATGCAGTCGATGGCCGTGGTCGTGGCCGCGGTCGGCATGGTCATCATCACCACCGGCCTGGCCACCGTGATCATCGACCGCAGGACACGCTCGGCGACCTTCGAGCGGCTCCATCACATGGCGATGCACGATGGGTTGACCGGGCTCGCCAACCGGAACAGTTTCAACGACCACGTCGAGCTCCAGATCCAGTTGTCAAGCCAGGCCGGAACCCGGTTCGCCGTCATCGGTATCGACCTCGACCGCTTCAAGGAGATCAACGACCAGCGCGGCCACCAGTACGGTGACGAAGCGCTGCGCATCCTCGCGCGACGGATGACCGAACTGGCCGGCAACGGGGAATACGTCGCGCGTCTAGGCGGCGACGAGTTCGCGGCCGTACGCCCATTCAGCGACTGCGACGATCTGGTCGAATTCCTCTCGCGGCTCAAAGGTGCGTTCTATCAACCGGTGCAGATGGATGACTACGAGATCACTACCGGTGCCAGTCTCGGCGTCGCCCTGTTCCCGCAGGACGGCGAGACCCGCGAGGCACTGGTGAGCAACGCCGACCTGGCGATGTATCGTGCCAAGTCCGATCCGCTGCGCGCGATCTGCTTCTACGACTCGTCGATGGACGATGTGGTCCGCCGCAACCGCCAGCTGGCGGGCGAGCTGCGTCAGGCGATCGAGCGCAAGGCGTTGGAGATCCATTACCAGGTCCAGAGGTCGGTCGGCGGCGGCCAGATCACCGGCTACGAGGCGCTGGTCCGGTGGAATCACCCGACCCGCGGCTACATCGCGCCGGCGGAGTTCATCCCGGTGGCCGAGGAGAGCGGCCTGATCCACGCACTGGGCGAATGGGTACTGCGCCGCGCCTGCGCCGATGCGATGACCTGGGCGGCGCCGTACAAGGTGGCCGTCAACCTCTCGGCGGTGCAGCTCGCGACCGCCACGTTGCCGGAACTGGTCCGCGAGATCCTCGGTCGCACCGGGCTCCCGCCGCATCGGCTGGAACTCGAATTGACCGAGTCTTCGATCATGAAAGATCAGGAGCGGTCGTTGCGCGCAATGCAGAGCATCCGATCACTCGGCGTCGGTATCGCGCTCGATGATTTCGGGACCGGGTACTCGTCGCTGGCGACGTTGCGACTGTTCCCGATCGACAAGATCAAGCTCGACCGGACTTTCATCGCCGACATCGAGACCAGCCAGGAGTCGATCGCCATCATTCGCGCCGTCCTGGCGCTCGGCAAGAGCCTGAAGATCCCCGTGCTCGCCGAGGGGATCGAGCGCCGGAATCAGCTCGCGATCCTGCGCAGCGAAGGGTGTGACGAGGCCCAGGGATTCCTGCTCGGCAGCCCGGCGCCGCTGGCGACCTTGGCCGCCGCGTCCAGCAGCCGCTCGGCCTCGGTCCTGTCGCGGCCGCCCTCGACGCCGCGTAGCCAGTCGACACCGCGTAGCCGGTCGACTCCGCACGGCCTGTCGACTCCGCACGGCCAGTCGATTCCGCACGACCAGTCGATTCTGCACGACCAGTCGACACCGCACGACCAGTCGACACCGCTGTCGCGAGTCGCGATTGCCTCGGCGCTGGCCGGCGTTCCAGAGGCGAGCGCCGAGCCGGCGCTGGCCGAGGTCCCGGTGGCGAGTGCAGAGCCGGCCCTGGCCGACACGCTCTAGCGCGGCGCCGGCCGCGCAGCCCAGATCCCGGAATTCGGGATCGCATCAGGGGCCGGCGAGCCAGACTTCGATCGTTCCGGGCCGAGGCTGCGGCCGATAGTTCGAGAAGTCACGGATCGCCTGCGCGTCGGCGGCAATTCGATCTCGGGTCTGCTCCGCGCGCCAGCGATCGGATTCGAAGAAGACGCGAATGTTGTCGGCCGTGGTGATCCGCTCGACCGCACGGATTTCCACGATCGTGCCCGGATCGGCGCGCAGGCGGTCCGACAGTGCGCGCGCGCGAGCGGCGCCCTCGAGGTGACTGGCGTGAAAGTGGAGCACGACGCGCGTCGGGCCGCGATCGACCGCTCGCGCCGGGTCCGGGTCAGGATTCGGATCGGGCGCGGGTGCAACGGGTTGGGCGACCCTTTCGAGCTGGGTCGTATCGGGGCGGGCTGCCGCGCTGGAGCGGGCGACCACGTAGGAGCGGGCGGTCGCGTCGGCAGCGGCCGCCACGCCTCGCTCGGTCAGTCGCGCATCGCGATTGCTGCCGTCGTCTGGCGATAACGACCGCGCGCGATCGCCTTCTGCCTCGCGCGTTGCGGTAGCCGCAATCGTCTGGGGGAACGCGGCGCGGTCACGTAGCGCCGCGTACCGCGACGTCCCTGCGCTGAAGTCGGCAGCGAGCGAGATCGTTGCCATCGGGTCGCTCTGCGCCAGCCAGCCGAATCGACGTCCGCGATAGCCGGCCAGTTCGAACCGCCACGGTTGTTCACGCGCGCCGGCAAACGTGGCCGCCGCCAGCCAGCAATCGGCGGGGACGTTTCCTGCGAGACGCGTCGCCGGTGCCAGCGACACGGAGAACTCCGTATGCCGTGTCGCCTCTGCAGTCAGCGTCAGATAGCAGGTCGCCACGGTCCTGGCACTGTGCCCTTCGATGACGTGCAGGTAGAAGTGTGGATGCTGGCTGAACGCATAGGCGCCGTCCGGGTCGGCCGGTAGTGCCAGCTCACCGAGGGGCTGCGCGGCACGAATCCGCAGCCACAGGGGCGAGCCATCGGTGGCGCCGGCGACGGCGTGGTCGCGGGCTTCGTCGAACGTCGGCCAGTTGCGGTCGGTCAGCACCATCTCGACGCCGGCACGCTGGCCAAGCGTGGTCGAAGTCGACCCTGCAGTGGCCGAGGTCCGGGCATGTCCTGCGTCGGTCACTCGCTGATCGCGGTCACGAGGTCCGGCCGGCGTCGTCGCGGCACACCCGGCGAGGCTCGCCAGTCCGAGCAGCGCGGCTACGGTGATGCGGCGCGCGTTGGCGAGGCGATCGCAACGATGCCGGGGGGCGTGCAGCAGCAGTTTCGGCATTCGGCTTTTCTCCATGAGCCCCTGTCCGTGGAACGGGCGGCTCCGGCGTCGGATCTTCCGACGCCTTGTCCAGCACTACGTCAAGCAGGTGGGGCCAGATGCGCCCAAGGCCCGAGGGGCCGTAACCCTTGCATGGGATCGCAGCCGAGCATGAACAGCGCCCGCCGCGACATCGCGCGATGACGCTGTCATTGCCGTCATCGGGTCGCGATCGATACACGTTGACGGAGCGTCGCGTCGCCGCGGCGGTGCGCAGCGCCCGAAGCGCTCGAACGCTCGCAGCGCCGCAGCGCCGACTGACCGTTCGTCGCCGCGGCCAGTTCAGCCGGCGAGCAGCCCGCGAGCGATGATTCCGGCCTGGATCTCGGCGGCGCCCTCGAAGATGTTCAGGATTCGGGCGTCGCAGAGCACCCGCGAGATTGGATATTCGAGCGCGTAGCCGTTGCCGCCGTGGATCTGCAGCGCGTTGTCGGCCGCCGACCAGGCGAGCCGCGCCCCGAGCAGCTTGGCCATACCGGCCTCGACGTCGCAGCGCCGACCTTCGTCCTTGCGACGCGCGGCGGCCAGCACCAGTTGCCGGATCATCATGATTTCGACGACGGCCTGCGCGACCTTGCCGGCGATCCGGTCGAAGCCGATCAGCGGCCGGCCGAACTGCTGCCGCTCGCAGGCATAGCGATAGCCGAGTTCGAGGGCGTTCTGCGCCACGCCCAGTGCCCGGGCTGCAGTCTGGATCCGCGCCGACTCGAAGGTCTTCATCAGCTGCCGGAACCCCTGGCCCTCGACTCCGCCGAGGACCGCGTCGGCATCGAGTGCGAAGCCGTCGAACGCGAGTTCGTACTCCTTCATTCCTCGGTAGCCGAGGACGTCGATTTCGCTACCCGATAGCCCCTTCACGGGAAACGGCTCATCTGCCGTGCCGCGCGGCTTCGGGACGAGAAACATCGTCAGTCCCTGGTGGCGCGGAGCGTCGGGCAGGCTCCGGGCCAGCAAGGTCATCAGGTCGGAGCGCGAGGCGTGGGTGATCCAGGTTTTCGCGCCATGGATCTCGAAGCTCTGGCCGCCGGGGCCGTCGCGGCGCGTCGCACGGGTCTTGAGGCTCGCCAGGTCCGACCCCGATCCCGGCTCGGTGAACACGGCGGTGGGCAGGACTTCGCCGGTGGCGATCGCGCGCAGCCAGCGGGCGCGCTGGGCATCGGTGCCATTGTGGAGAATCAGTTCGCAGGCAATCTCGCTGCGCGTGCCCAGCGATCCGACACCGAGGTAGCCGCGCGACAGTTCCTCGGTGACCACGCACATCGCGACCTTTCCCAGCCCCGAGCCGCCATCGCCCTCGGGCACGGTGAGGCCGAAGACACCGAGCCCGGCCATCTGCGCGACGACATCGTCGGGAATCAGTTGGTTGGCGCCGTGCCACTGATCGGCGAACGGTGCGATCTGCTCGTCGGCGAAACGGCGGAACTGCTGAGCGATCTCGGCATGGGTTTCGTCATAGCCGGCATCGCCGAAGCCCGATCCACCGCCGAGCAGCGCGACGATCGCGTGCATCTGCGCCCGCAACGACGCCTCGCGGACCAGCGTGGCCACGGGCGGCGTCTCGAGAAACGCACGGGCGTCGGCATCGGCCTCGAGATGGGCCGGTCGGACGATCTCGTCCTGACTCATCGCGATTCCGTGGCCCAGTTGCGCCAGGTATTCGGCGAGGCCGGCGCTGGCGATCCGGCGTTCGAGCACGCCGAGCCGCCCCTCTTCGTTCAGGCGCCGGGCCCAGTCGACCGTCACCTCGAGCGTGGCGACATAGGCCGCAGCCCAGGCGAAGCCATGCTCGCGGAACTGCGCCGCCGGGGCGTCGGGGTCGGCCGCGCCGCGCCGGAAGGCGGCCAGCAGGCGGTGTGCGGCATCGAGCGCCGCGCCGCCTTGCTCGATCAGCGTGGCGGCATCGATCGGGTCGGCACTGCCATCGATCATTCGGGCGCTTCCCTGTCGGTGTGTTCCATGTCCGTCCGTCGTCACGCGTCTCGCTCCTTCTTGCTCATTCACTTTCGGAACTGGACAGCGATCATGGGTGTTGCCGGACGATGCCGTCGTCGGCCAGCCGTCCGAATTGTGCCGTGCTCAGCCCCAGCAGCGACGTCAACACCTCCTCTGTGTGCTGCCCGAGCCGCGGTCCTGGCCCGATACCGCGATCGGTTCGCGACGCGAACGTGGCCGGTAGGCCAGCGACACGGATCCGTCCGATCCCCGGCTGCTCGATCGTCGCGATCAGCGGATTGGCATCGGTGAAGCGCGGGTCCTCGTCGATCAGCTGGCGGAAACTCTGGTACGGTCCCCAGCAGACGCCGTGCTGATCGAATATCGGTCGGATCTCGTCCAGTGGCCGGCGCCGGGTCCATTGCTCGAACATCGCGACCAGCAATTCGCGTGACTCCCAGCGTGCCGATTCGTCGTTGAAGTCGAGGCCGAGCGCACGTTCGAGCGCCGTGATCGCCTCGGCCGTGCCCGTGGCCGCCACCATCGCGCGCCACTGATTGGTCGTCACGCAGGCGAACATCAGCCGACGGCCGTCGGCAGTCGCCAGGTCGCGTCCGAGCGAGCCGTAGACGTGATTGCCGCAGGCGGGCCGCTCTCGGCCGTAGAGTTCGGCCTCGGCAGTGATCCCGATGTGCGAGACGAACGCATACGCGACATCGCCCAACGCGAGGTCGATCCGGTCGCCCAGTCCGCTGCGCTGGCGCCGCGCGTGCGCCAGGCCCAGTGCGAGGGCCGCCTGCGCACCGGCCAGCGCATCCCACGCCGGCAGCATGTTGTTGATCGGCCGGTCCGGCGTCGCCTCGCCGGTCGCGAACGGCACGCCGACGGCGCTGTTCACGGTGTAGTCGACAGCCGTCTGGTTGTCGTACTGGCCCTTCAGATAGAGCGCGATGAGGTCGGGGCGGCTGGCGACGAGCCGCTCGTGTGCCAGCTCACCGCGTGCCGCAAGGTTGGTCAACACGACGCCGCCGGCGGCGTCTTCTCGCGTAATCAACGCAGCAACCAGTTCGCGGCCGCGCGGCGAGCGCGTGTCGACCGCGACCGACCGCTTGCGCTTGTTGAGGCCGACCCAGTAGAGCGACGTGCCGTCGGCGGCGAGCGGCCAGCGCTGGATATCGGGGCCGCCGCCGATGGGGTCGACCCGGATCACGTCGGCGCCGTGCTGGGCGAGCAGCAGTCCCGCATACGGGGCGGCGATGAACGCCGAAAGTTCGATCACACGTAGCGGCGACAGCAGCGGCTCGGCCAACGGAATACTCCGGTCTGTGGGGGACGGTTCGGTCCATTGTAGGGCGGGCCCGCCCGCGGCCAGCGGCTGCTTCCGATCCGGTCCGCGTCCGCCGCCGCGATAGGGGCCGCCGCCGCCACGATAGGGCCGCTGCCGCCGCGATAGGGTTCGCGCCCGCCGTCGACAGGGGCCGCGGCCGCCGCTGATCGGTTCCGCGGCCGCCTCCGACCGTCCGGCGGCTGCCAACAACCGCACGAACGGCGCTAGTGTCGATCGCGCCGGCCGCGGCCACGTGACGGATTTCATGCAGCGACCGCCGGTGGCGGCGCCAGACTGGCGACCACGCCGATCGGATTCGATCGCCGAGCACCGGAGAACAGCATGACCTTCATCATCGTTGCCCTCGTCGTCGCAATCGTCGCTGTCGGACTCGTCCGTCCGCGGCCGATGCGCAGCAACACGAACGACATCGTGTTCCGCACGCGGATGGAAGCTACCGGCGTCAGCATCGAGCCCGGCGCACGGGCGATCGTCGGGGCGCTGATCGCCGCGCGCTGATCGCCGCGCGCTGATCGCCGGCGTCGTCAGCGGCCAGCCGAATCGAGCGGCTCTACCGCAACGTCCGTGCGCTGCGGATCAACGAGGGCGCGACCGAAGTCCAGTCGATCATCGACGCGAATTGCAGCAGGGAGCGCAGCTGACGATCTGCTTCACTCGGCCTTCGCGCCGGACTCCTTGACCACGGCCCCCCAGCGCGGGACCTCGGCGGCGATGAACTGGCCGAGCGCCTCACTGGACCCGCTCATCGGGACGCTTCCCTCTGCGGCCAGTCGGGCCTTGAAATCGGGATTGCCGACGGCGCGGATCACGGCGTCGTGCAGGATCCTGACGCGGTCTGCCGGGATGCCCGCCGGGCCGACCAGCACCTTCCAGTCGACGGCCTCGAACCCCGGGAAGCCCGATTCAGCGATCGTCGGCACGTCGGGCAGCAGCGCCAGCCGATCGCGCGAGGTCACGGCCAGCGGACGAACCCTGTTCTGCTTGATGAACGGGATCACCGAGGGCGGAGACGGCAACATGAAGTCGACCGTGCCGCCGATCAGGTCGGCCAGTGCCGGTGCGGCCCCCTTGTACGGGATGTGCGTGATCCGGAAGCCCGCCGTCCGCGCGAGCAATTCACCCGCAAGGTGCCCGACGGTGCCGGTTGCGGCCGAGGCCATGTTCAGCGCTCCAGGCTTCGCCTTGGCGGCCGCGAACAACTCCGCCAGCGTCCGGTAGGGCGCATCCTCGCGGACGACGACGATCAGCGGTTGCTGGGCGACGAAGGCGATCGGCGTGAAATCGCGTGGCGAGTCATAGGGCATCTTCGCGAACAGCGTCGGGTTGACCGCGAGGTTCGAGGTCTGGCCCACTGCCAGCGTCTGGCCGTCGGGTTTGGCACGGGCGACGACCTCCATGCCGATGTTGCCGCCGGCGCCGGCGCGGTTCTCGACGACCAGGGTCCAGTTATTGTCGGCCGCCAGGCGATCGCTCAGCAGCCTGGCGAGCGTATCGGTGCCACCGGCCGGCGTGAACGGGACGATCACGCGGATCGCCTGCTGCGGCCAGGCCTGCGCAACGGCGAGCAGCGGCGTGGCAGCGAGTGGCGTCGCGGCCAGCATCGCCGCGGCGAAGGCCGACAGTCGCGAACGCCATCGCGGCGCTGGTGTCGAGCGCACCACGTATCGCCTCGGGATCCGGTCGATAGCCAATTGCAGCAGGTCCATGATCGATCCCTTGCTCGTGAGGTGCCTGGGGCCGCCGACGTTCAGGCGTCGGCCGGCGGCGGTTGCGGCGCTGGGGCATGCGCGGGCGGGCCAATGCCGATCACGTTCTCGCGGACCAGTTCGTCGATTCGGGCGGCGTCGTAGCCGATCTCGCTCAACAGCGCCACGGTGTCGGTACCGAGCGACGGCGGCGCCGAGCGAAGCGCCAGGCGCTGGCCGTCGATCGCCAGCGGCAGTAGCGCTGTCCGAGTCTCGATCGTCCGGCCTGCGCCGGTGGCGTCGGCGTGGATCGTCAACGGCGCGAGGCCACCGGTCTCGAGGAGGTGCGGATCGTCGAACAGATGTTCCGGTCGGGTGATCGGTGCGTACGGCAGGCCCACTCGCTCGAATCGAGCGCTCAATTCGGCGGTGGACAATGGCGCGAAGCGCTCGCGCAGGATCGGCATCAGCCAGTCGCGTGCGCGGACCCGGTCGTTGTTGGTGACGAGCCGGGGATCGGCCGCGAGGTCGTCGTACGCGAACTCGCGACAGAGGATCGCCCACTGGGTATCGCTGACGGCCGAGAGAAAGACCTGCTCGCCGTCCTTGACGGTGAACACGTCATAGACGCCCCAAGCCGAGATCCGGTCGGGCATCGGCGCGGCCGCCTTGCCGGTCACGGCAAACTGCATCATGTGCTGCGCGACCAGGAAGACGTTGTTCTCGAACAGCGCGCTCTGGACCTCATGGCCGTGGCCGCTGCGCTCGCGCTCGCGCAACGCCGCGAGCACACCGATCGCGCCGAACATTCCCCCCATGATGTCGTTGACACTGGTGCCCGCCCGAAGCGGTCGCCCGACCGGCCCCGTCATGTAGGCGAGACCGCCCATCATCTGCACTACCTCGTCCAGTGCGGTCCGATGCTCGTACGGTCCCGGGAGGAACCCCTTGTGCGAGACGTAGATCAGCCGTGGGTTCAGCGCCGCCAGCGCGGCATAGCCGAAACCCAACCGCTCCATGGTTCCGCCCTTGAAGTTCTCGCTGAAGACGTCGGCGCCGGTGACGAGCTTCAGCACGATCTCGCGACCGCGCGGATCCTTGACGTCGACGGCCAGGCTCTTCTTGTTGCGGTTGAACATCGGGAAGAAGCCAGCCCCGGAACCGAGCAGGCGCCGGGTGTTGTCACCGGCGAGCGGCTCGACCTTGATGACCTCGGCTCCGAGGTCCGCGAGGATCATCCCGCAGGTCGGCCCCATGACCATGTGCGTGAATTCGACCACGCGGACCCCCGCGAGCGGCTGCGGCGCCTGCCCGGCGTTTCGGTGCGACGCGGATCCCGTGGCCCGGTCGCCGGAGGCGGGTGCGGTGGCACGATCGGTGTCGTTCATCCTCTTCCTCGGGTTGGCTTTCCGGCCTCGCCGGATTCACGCCGAGCACGCGCATCGGTCCCCTTTGGGGTCGATGCTCGGTTCGGCGCTTCAAGCCGATGCTTCGGACCGATGCTTCGGACCGATGCTTCGGACTGATGCTTCGGACTGATGCTTGGGCCGATGCTTGGGCCGAT
Source organism: Burkholderiaceae bacterium (assembly GCA_040510055.1). GTDB lineage: Bacteria > Pseudomonadota > Gammaproteobacteria > Burkholderiales > Burkholderiaceae_E > Lautropia. The sequence goes on from JBEVJQ010000417.1 coordinate 10,250, forward strand.
GGCACCGCTCGACTGATCGAGAGGATGATAGACGCGGTCCGCGGTCCGGCCGCCGTGCTAGCAGGTAGGCTTCGGCCAGGCTCCTGGGAAGCGTATCCGAGCTAGGGCGCCTGTCTCACCCGGACTCCGACTCTTGGCGGCACACGGGTCCGCCCCCCGTGACGGAGCGGACCCGAGGGCGATCGAGACGCCGTGGGCGCCGGCCGATCGCAGTGCAGCAAGCGGGCGCCGGCAGGGCCGGCGCCGCGCGACCGTCAGCGGACCGAGCGCCGCGTGAACAGGTTGACGATCGCCAGCAGGATCACGGCGCCGAGGAACGAGACGCCGAGGCTGGGCAGGCTGAAGTTGCTCTG
>JBEVJQ010000418.1:0-3347 GCA_040510055.1 Burkholderiaceae bacterium
CCTCCGCATCGGCTTCAGCATCGGCGCCGAATTCAGCATCCGCGCCGACTTCAGCATCCGCGCCGGTGCCAACCCGAGCGTGGCCTCCAGCGGCAGCGCCCGACTCAGCGCCAGGATGCGCCGCATGACCGAAACCCGAAGGGCAGATGACATCGAACCTCACCGTGGCTGGGTCGATCGATTCTGCACCGTCTCGCCGGCGAACGCGACCGGCGGCCGCCGAGGCCGGGCGCAAATCAGGTGTTGCGCCCGCGCGGCCCCGGCGGATGCTTGATGAAGTAGTTGCGGATCCCGGTCATCAACGCCGTGGCCATGCGATCCTGGAACCTGGTATCGCGCAGCTTGTTTTCCTCGTCGGGGTTGCTGATGAACGCGGTCTCGATGAGGATCGAGGGAATATCGGGTGACTTCAACACGGCGAAACCGGCTTGCTCCACGCGCGGCTTGTGCAGCTCGCCGATGTCCCCGAGTTCGGACAGCACCGCCGTCCCCAGCCGTTTGCTTTCGCGGATCTGGGACTGGGTGAACATCTGCAGCAGCAGTTGCACTGCCTCGCGATTGCGGACCCGCAGGTTGACACCGCCGACCCGATCGGCACGGTTCTCGCGCGAGGCGAGCCAGCGTGCCTCGACGCTGCTCGCGCCGCGATCGGAGAGCACGAACACCGACGAGCCCCGGGCGTGGCTGCCGACGACAGCATCGGCGTGGATCGACAGGAACAGGTCGGCCTGCACCGCGCGCGCCTTCGAGACGCGGGTCGACAGCGGTACGTAGTAGTCGGCGTCGCGCGTGAGGAAGGCGCGCATGTTGGGCTCGGCCGCGATCCGCTTCTGGAGCCGGGTCGCGATCGCCAGCACGACGTCCTTCTCGCGCGTGCCGCGGCGGCCGATGGCCCCTGGGTCCTCGCCGCCATGTCCCGGGTCGATCGCGATCGTGACCAACCTGCTGACGATCGGCTTCGGCGGCTTGCGCCCGCCCTTGCGCTCGACCGGCGCCGGCTCGTCGCTGGCATTGCCGGCCGGCGGAACGACGCGCTGCAACTCGCGCATCACGGCTGCCGCTTCGGTCTGCGCGATCAGCACGTCGAGCGGATCGGGCGGCTGGCTCGGGTACAGATCGATGACCAGCCGGTAACGATACGAATCGATCGGGTCGAGCGTGAACAGCTGCGGCTTGACCGGTTGCTTGACGTCGAACACCAGGCGCATCGTCTCACGATCGAATTGCCCGACGCGGACCTGGCGGATGTATGGGTCCGACGGCGCGATCCGTGCCATGAGGTCGCGAAACGCCTGGTCGAGCGCAATGCCGCGCAAGTCGACGACGACCCGGTCGGGCTTGTCGATAGTGAAATGGTTGAAGTCGAGCGCCTCGTCGAGTTCGAGGGTAACGCGGGTGTAGTCCCGCGATGGCCACACGCGGACGTCGACGACGCGGGCCGCACGGGCCGGACCCGCACCCAGGGCCCAAGGCAACGCGGCAGCGCCGGCTGCCGCAGACGTCAGCCAGGTCCGGCGCGCGACCAGCAGCGGGCGACGTCGGTCAGACATCGACGCCCGGCCTCGGACAGCGCCGTGACCGCGACAGTCCGCGGGGCATCGCGGGAAAGGTCGTCGTCGCCGTCGCCGGACAGGTAGTCGTCGCCGCGACCGCCGGAAGGGTCGTGGTCGCCGCGACCGCCGGACGATTCGTCGACGCTGTCGCAGCCCGACTCGGCCAGCGCGAGTCGCACCACCAGGTCAGGCACCGGCAGCGCGCCGGCTGCCTGCTCCGGCCACTCGACGAGGACCAGGCCGGCCCCGGCCACGATCTCGTCGAAGCCGGCGTCGACCCACTGTTCTGCACTGGAGAATCTATATAAATCAAAGTGATAGACGCTGAAGCTCGGTCCATTATAGGATTCGAGCAGCGCGAAGCTAGGGCTCTTCACTGGCCCGGCGATGCCCAACTCGGCCAGCAGATGACGGACCAGCGTTGTCTTGCCGGCGCCGAGATGGCCGCTGAGGTGGATCGCAAACGTCTGTTCCGCAAGCGCAATTGCCGCCAGCGCCCGTGCCAGGCAGGCGCTCCAGCGCTGCGTGGCCGCTTCGTCTCTGAAGCGCAAGCTGTCGGATTCCATCGCGCCCGAGTGTAGCGAGCGGGCCACGGAACGGTCCGCCGTTGGCAATGGGACAATCGCGCCATGAATGACGCGGCCTCCACCGCTGTGACCGCGACGGACGCGGCATTGCCTGCTCCGGACTCGGCATTGCCTGCTTCGGACGCGGCATTGCCTGCTTCGGACGCGGCATTGCCTGCTTCGGACTCGGCATTGCCTGCTCCTTCCGGCCCCGCGCCGATTTGTTCGCTGCCCGCATGGGAGGCGATCGAGGCCGAGGCTCGGCGCCTGGGCTTCGGTTCGGCCGGTGTCGCCGACATCGACCTGAGCGCGGCCGAGCCGGGTCTCGAGGCTTGGCTCGCGGCCGGTTTCCACGGCCGGATGGACTACATGGCCCGTCATGGCCTGATCCGAGCCCGCCCGGCCGAGCTGATCCCCGGGACCCGGTCGGCGATCCTCGTGACGATGGACTACGCGCCCGACGATCCGGCCTGGATCGACGCCGCCTGGCAAACGCTGGCCGCGCCCGAGCGGGCTTTCGTCTCGCGCTACGCGCTGGGCCGCGACTATCACAAGGTCGTCCGTTCACGGCTGCAGCGGCTGGCCGACTGGCTCCAGGATGCCGCCGGCCCCTACGGCCATCGCGTGTTCTGCGACTCGGCGCCCGTGCTCGAGGTCGAACTGGCCACCCGGGCCGGTCTCGGCTGGCGCGGCAAACACACGCTGCTGCTGTCCTCGGATCGCGGCTCGATGTTCTTCATCGGGACGCTGTACACGAGCCTCGCGCTCGCGCCGACGGCCGCGGACGACGCGGCGCCGGCCGGTCACTGCGGCCGCTGTCGGCGTTGCCTCGACGTCTGCCCGACACAGGCCATCGTGGCTCCGTACCGGCTCGATGCCCGCCGCTGCATCAGCTACCTGACGATCGAGTACGACGGGGTCATCGACGGCGAACTGGCGGCCGCGATCGGCAACCGGATCTACGGCTGCGATGACTGCCAGCTCGTCTGTCCCTGGAACCGCTTCGCGCAGGCGCCGTCGACTGCCGACTTCGCTGTTCGCGAAGGGCTCGATTCCGCGACGCTGGCCGAACTGTTCGCCTGGTCGCCGGACGAATTCGACCACCGGCTCCGGGGCAGTGCGATCCGGCGCATCGGCCATCGGCGCTGGCAGCGAAATCTCGCCGTCGCGATGGGTAACGCGATCGCCGCCGGAGCCGATGGTGACGGCGCGCTCGAAGCAGCGTTGC
>JBEVJQ010000419.1:0-3352 GCA_040510055.1 Burkholderiaceae bacterium
CTGGTCAGCGCCTACCTGGGACGGATAAGCACCCACAAGTCATTGAACGCATTCATCACAGTCGACGAGCGCGGTGCGCTGGCCGCGGCGCGCGACGCCGATGCCGCGCGCAAGCCGGGGGCACCCTGCGGCCCGCTCGCCGGCGTGCCGATCGTCGTCAAGGACAACATCCATGTCCGCGGCCTGGCGCTCACCGCTGGCACCCCGGCCCTGAAGGACTTCGTGCCGAAGGAAGACGCCCCCGTGGTCGCCAGCCTGCGCTCGGCCGGGGCCATCATCCTCGGCAAGACCCACATGCACGAGCTGGCGTTCGGCATCACCGGCTACAACCCGTCGTTCCGGACCAGCAACGTGGTCGGTGTCCGCAACGCCTACGACCCGTCGCGCGTGGCCGGCGGATCATCGTCGGGCACCGGCGTGGCAGTCGCTGCGCGGCTCGCACCGGCAGGTCTGGGCAGCGACACCGGTGGCTCGGTCCGCATCCCGTGCGCATTCAACGGCTGCGCGGCGCTGCGTCCCACCGTCGGTCGCTATGCCCGCGACGGCATCACGCCGATCTCGCACACCCGCGACACGGCCGGGCCGATGGCGGTTTCCATGGCCGACGTCGCGTTGCTCGACCGGGTCATCGTCGGCGGCGAGGCGGTGCGGCCGGCGACCCTCAAACAGGTCCGTCTCGGCATCGTTGCCGCGCTCCACGCCGACCTCGACGCCGACACCCGCGCCGTGACCCAGGCTGCGCTCGCAAAACTACGCGCGGCCGGCGCCACCCTGGTCGACATCGAGATGCCGGAGCTGATGGAGCGCAGCGCCGCGGTCGGCTTTCCCGTCGTCCTGTACGAAGTCCACGACGACCTCATCGGGTACCTGGCGCGATACGAGGCCGGTATCGGCATTGCGAAGCTTGCAGCCGGAATTCTCAGCCCCGACGTCAAGCAAGTGTTCGACGGCTTCGTCCTGCCGCGCAAGCTGCCGATCCCCGGTGGTGGCACCGCCGATGCCAGGCCGGCCTACGAGCGCGCGATGCAGACCGAGCGCCCGGCATTGCAGAGGCTCTACCGCGAGACCTTCAGCCGCCACCGGATCGACGCGCTGGTGTTTCCGACCGTGCCGCGGATCGCGCCCATGGCCACGCCTGCCGCCAGCAGCCCCGAGATCTTCGAGGTGACCATCCGCAATACCGATCCCGGCAGCAACGCGGGCATTCCGGGGATCCAGGTACCGGCGGGCCTCGGCGCCGAGAGCAAACTGCCCGTGGGCCTGGCGTTCGACGGTCCGGCAGGCAGCGACCGGCGTCTGCTTGCGATCGGACTGGCCGTCGAGCGGGTCCTCGGCCGGCTGCCGCCAGCGAACTGAGAGCAGCGGCCTCGAGGTCGGGCGGGGGGGGGGGTCGTTATGGACATGTTTCATGACTAGCCGTATCATCTGACCATGAAGCAAATCCCAGCCGCGAAGTTCAAGGAGCAGTGCCTCGCCTTGCTCGATTCGGTCGACCACGAAGGGATCGTCATCACCAAGAGAGGCAAGGCAGTGGCGCGCCTGGTGGCTTACGAAGCTGATTTCAGCGGTCTCATCGGGGCTTTGAAGGGCAAGATCGAGATCAAGGGTGAGATCGAGTCCACCGGCAGTCGATGGAATGCTCAATCTTGACACCCCTGTGCTGATACACGCGCTCGCGGGCTCGCTCAGACCGCGCGAGCAGACTCTGCTCACCGGCTCATCGTGGAGCATCTCGGCGATCGTCCACTGGGAGATCGCCAAGTTGGCTCAACTCGGCCGGATCGTCTTCGACCTCGACGATCCGGACCTGACGCGAGTGCTGAGCCGCATCCAGGTCTGGCCACTTTCGCGGGAGGTCGCGGTCATGAGCACCCGGCTCGACATCGATAGCGACCCGGCGGACGAACTGATCGCAGCCACCAGCATCGTGCACAAGGTGCCTCTGCTTACGCGCGATCGCGTCCTTCTTCGATCGAAACAGATCCCCCTGGCACGCTGAGAGCCGCCACCCGCGTCAGTCGCCGTCCATCTCCGTGAGCCGACCCTGCGGGCGCGGCTGCGCGCCGGCGAGATCGGCGGCGGCGCCGGGCCCCTTGATCGGGTGCGCCGACGGACCGACGGTGCCCGATGGACCGATGGTGCCCGCCGGCCCAACGGTGCCGGCGTGCGCGGCCACCTGTTCGGCGATCAGATTCGACGCGGGCCTCCTCGTCAGTCGGTGCAGGTACAGGTAGATCACCGGGGTCAGGTAGAGCGTCAGCACCTGCGAGACCACGAGTCCACCGACGACGGCCATCCCCAGCGGGACCCGCGTCTCGCCTCCGGCGCCGGTACCGAGCGCGATCGGCATCAGGCCGGCGAACGCGGCCATGGTCGTCATCATGATCGGGCGGAACCGGATCAGGCAGGCCTCGCGGATCGCGTCGACCGGGGCCATGCCATGGCTACGCTCGGCTTCGATGGCGAAGTCGATCATCATGATCGCGTTCTTCTTCACGATCCCGATCAGCATGATGATGCCGACGAACGCATAGAGACTGAGGTCGATCTTGAACACCAGCAACGTCAGCAACGCGCCCAGTCCGGCCGATGGCAGTCCGGACAGGATCGTGATCGGGTGGATGAAGCTCTCGTAGAGAATGCCCAGCACCAGGTAGATCACGAGCACCGCCACCAGCAGCAGCATGCCCATCCCCTGCAGCGACTCCTGGAACGCCTGCGCCTGGCCGGAGAACTTGCCGGCCACACCCGTCGGCATCTGGATTTCGCGCTCGATGCCGGCGACCCGTTCGACGGCGGTCCCCAGGGCGATGCCCGGCGGCAGGTTGAACGACAGCGTCACCGATGGCAGCTGTCCCTGGTGGTTGACCGTCAGCGGCTGGGTCCGGCGCTCGAACCGGGCCACCGTCGCGAGCGGGATCAGGCGACCGTCCTTGGCCGAGCGGACATAGAGCTGGTCGAGCGCGCTCGGGTCGCCCTGGAAGCGCGGTGACACCTCGAGGATGACCTGGTACTGGGCAGCGGTGCCGTAGATCGTCGAGACCTGCCGGCTGCTGAACGCGCTGGTCAGCGCGTCCTGAACCTGGCCCATGGTCAAGCCGAGCTGGCCGAGGCGTTCGCGGTCGACCTCGAGCGAGATCGTCGGGCTGGAACTGTTCAGGTTGGTCGAGACATCCTGCAGCAGCGGCTCCTCGCGCATCCGCGCCATCAATCGATCGGACCAGTCGTACAGTTCGCCGAGGTCGGCGCCGGTCAGCGTGTACTGGTACTGGGCTTGCGTCAGCTGCCCACCGATGCGGATCGGCGGCGGATTCTGGAACGAGACCTTGATCCCGCCGACATGCGCCACCTT
>JBEVJQ010000420.1:0-3443 GCA_040510055.1 Burkholderiaceae bacterium
GCGAAAGGCGGACGTCGGTCGCGCTCACCACCATGCCGGCGGATCGCTGCCCGGTGGCCGCGAGGGCTGCGACGATGCTGGCCACGGACGCGAGAATCGTGCCGCATGGGGCAACGCGCGCAGGGCACCGAAATCGCTCGGGAACGGTCGCAACGCTGCCGCGATCGACGCCCGATCGCCCGGCCGATCGCTGGCCCGATCGCCGGGACGATCATTCGCCCGATCGCTGGCCCGATCATTCGTCCGCCCGGGCTCGTGCAGTTGTTCGAGCCGATAGCGCCCGAGGCTGCGCAACCAGTGCGCGGTCCGCGCCAGCGACACGTGCACCCGCCAACTCCCACCCCGGGTTCGCTGGCGCAGCAGGGCGGCCTGCGTCCCGAGCGCGGCGAGAAACCCGGTGGCATAGTCGAGGATCTGGACCGGCAACGGCTGCGGCGATCCGCGGCCGAGCGCGATCCGTTCGGCGTCGTTGAGGCCGGTTGCCGTCTGCACCAGCGAATCGAAGCCGCGCTTGCCACCCCACGGCCCCTGGTCGCCCCAGGCATCGAGATCGACGGCGATGATCCCGGGGCGGATCCGGTGCAGGTTCTGCGGGCCGAATCCGAGCGCCGCGATCGCACCCGGGCGGGCGGCCTGGAAGAAGACGTCGGCGTCGCCGAGCAGCGCGCGCAATGGCTCGGGATCGCTGGCGACTGCGATCGCCGCCGAGCGTTTGCCGCGGCTCGTGTCCGGCAGCGCGGCGATGTTCGGCAGCCCCGGCGAATGGACCGTCAGGACGTCGGCGCCGAGCACGGCCAGCGTCCGGCAGGCGACCGGTCCGGCGAGGACACGCGTCAGGTCGAGGACGCGCAGGCCGGCGAGCGGGGCGTCATGCAGGCCGGCATCGCGTCGCGCGGATGGCGCTGCCGACGGGCCGGACGCTGCCGGCCACGGCAGCGGCGCGCAGTCCCCGATCCGCTCGATCGTGATCAACGGCTGCCCGGCGACGACCTCGGCCTGCGGATGGGCGTCCCATTGCGCCTGCGTGCGCAATGCGGCGATGACCAGGCCGGCCTCGTCGGCCGCATCCTCGACGTCCTCGGCGCGCCAATCGGCCAGTGCATGCTCGACCGCTTCGCGGCTGACCGCGTCCGCGTCGCCCAGGCCCAGCAGCCGGATCGCCCCGTCACGGTGATGGGCGAAATTGGCGTGGATCCGGATCCAGCCGGCGGCGCGGTCGGGATCGGATCGACGGCCGCAGCGGTAGAGGCCCGACAGCCGATCCCAGACCGGGGGCGCGGCGCCATCGAGCGTGAAGGCACCGGTGCATTCGCGCGCCGCATCGGCGATGTCGACGGTCACCGTCAACCGCGACCGCATCGGCGCGCGCTGTGCCGCGATCTCGGTCGCTGCCAGCGCCGAGCCGGCGATCGCCGCCTGCGCGGCGGTAGCGACTGCGAACGACGACTCGAACACCGGGTCGGCACCGACGAAATGGGCCCGGGCCAGGGCCGCGCGCGGCAGCCCGAGGTCGTGCCAGATTGCCGCCAGGGCCTCGTCGGCCGCTACCTGGGTCACATCTGGAAGGTCAGCCATTGCGCCAGGCCCTCCTTCAGGTCCTGTACCAGGGTCAGCGGCCGCGCCCGGCTCGCGACGCAGTCGGCAGCGAGCCGGTCGAACCATTCGCCGAAGGCCTCGACGTCGGCCTTGCGACGAAAGCCGAGCATCAATTCGTGGTTGAGGAACAGGCTGCGGGCATCGACGTTGGCCGATCCGGCGAACGCCACCCGCTGGTCGATCACGGTCAGTTTCGCATGCGACATCCGTGTCGCCAGCAGCACGCTGCCGCCGGCCTCGATGATGTCGCGCACCGCCCGGCCGCGCGCCCAGTCGGCCATCCGGTGGTTGGAGCGCCGTGGCATCACCAGCTGCACCTTGACGCCGCGATGGAGCGCGCAGACCAGCGCTGCGAGCAGTTCGAGGTCGGGCACGAAGTAGGGCGTGGCGATGGCGATCCGGTCGCGGGCCTGGTTGCAGGCCCAGACCAGCACCGCCTGGAAGGTGTCATCAGCGGATTCCGGGCCGCGGGGCATGACGAGAACGGCGTCCGAGGGCGGAGGGGCCAGCGGCACGTCGGTGTCCGGCACCCAGCGCACGCGCCGGGCGATCGACCAGTCGTACTCGAACAGCATCTCGAGCGTCGCCACGACCGGTCCGCCGACCTCGAAGCTGAGGTCGATCCAGCCGGTCTCGCCGCCGAAGTACTGGGCGGCGAGGTTGCGACCGCCGAGCCAGGCGCGCGACCGATCGACGGCGACCAGCTTGCGGTGATTGCGCAGGTTCGGCCGGCCGACCCGCGGCCGCCCCAGCAGCGGGGCGTAGGCGGCCAGGGTCACACCGGCACGCCTCAGCGCGGGGAAGTGGCTGCGCGAATGGAGCAGGCGCCCGATGCCGTCGACCAGCACGCGGACACGGACACCGCGGCGCGCCGCCGCCTCGAGCCGGGCCGAGACGGCGCGGCCGAGCTCGTCGTCGGCGAAGGTGAAGGTGGCGATGTCGATCGAATGCGTGGCGCCGTCGAGCAGCGCCAGCAGCCGCTGCCGGGCCGCGTTGCCGTCGGCATCGATGACCAGGTCGCGATGGTCGGCCGGCGGCGGCAGGCCGAGCCCGAGGCACAGTCGCGTCCACGGATCGTCCTCGGGATCGGGATCGGCGCGCCGCGGCCATGCCGGCATCTGGCGGGCCCGTCGGTGCTTGCGCAGGCCGAACATCAGGTAGACCGGCAGCGCCCCGTACGGCACCGACACGATCACCGAGATCCAGGCGATCGCCGCTGACGGATGGCGATGGAGTCGCAGGCCATGGGTCGTGACGACGTAGACCAGCAGCGCGATCGATGCCGCTGCCAGGTGCGTCGAGACGATTGCCGGCCACCACCACAGCCATTCGTCCAACGGCACGGCCTCCGTCAGTGCCCGCCCGCCGGTGCGGGTGGTCTGGCGAACAGTTTCTTGCCCAGGGACAAGATGGCGACGACGACGAAGCCCGCGGCCAGACCGACGACCGCATCGAACAGCGTCGGGCCGATTGCGGCCAGTGCGGCGCCGATGGCCGGAACCCCGGCGAGCGCCGCGCCGAACGATTCGCTCAGGTGGTGCAGCCACGGGATGTTGTGCGACAGGATGCCGCCGCCAACGAGGAACATCGCCGCGGTGCCAGCGATCGAGAGGAACTTCATCAGCCACGGCGCGATCACCAGCAGCGCGCGGCCCACCGTCGCGCGGGCGCCGCCGTGGCGCGACAGCGCGATCCCGAGGTCATCGAGCTTGACGATGCCGGCCACGAGGCCATAGACGCCCACCGTCATCAGCAGCGCGATCCCGACACGGAGCGCGAGCCGCGTCGGCAGCGGCGAACCGGCGACGATGCCGAGCGTGATCACGATGATCTCGGCCGAGAGGATG
>JBEVJQ010000421.1:0-16458 GCA_040510055.1 Burkholderiaceae bacterium
GTGACGTCTTGCGACGTCGAGATAACGGAGCCATCCGTCGGGAAAAGTCAGAAATTCCCAAGGAACCACTCCTTCAAGCGACGCAGCATGTCCCGGAAGGAACCTGACTGCTCCGCAACCTTGCGCCCGCGCAGGCGGATCTGGCGCGCTTCCTCGACCAGACCCATTGCGTTGGCGAAACGGGGGGTCCTGACCACATCGGCCAGCGGACCGTCGTAATCCGGGGCGCCCACGCGCACCGGCTTGAGAAAGATGTCCTCGGCCAGCTCGGCCATGCCCGGCAGCAGGCTCGAGCCGCCGGTGATCACGACACCGGACGACAGCGCCTCCTCGTAGCCGGACTCGCGGATCGTCTGCTGGACCATCGAGAACAGTTCCTCGACCCGCGGCTCGATCACGGCGGCCAGCGCATGGCGCGACAGCGACCGCGGGCCGCGATCGCCGATGCCGGGCACTTCGATCTTGTCGTTGGGGTTGACCAGCACCTGCTTGGCCAGGCCGTGGCGCAGCTTGATGTCCTCGGCATCGGCCGTAGGGGTGCGCAGGGCCATCGCGATGTCGTTGGTGATCTGGTCGCCGGCGATCGGCAGCACCGCCGAATGACGGATCGAGCCGCCGACGAAGACGGCGATGTCGGTCGTGCCGCCGCCGATGTCGACGAGGACCACGCCCAGTTCCTTTTCGTCGGCGGTCAGCACCGCGGCGCTCGAGGCGATCGGCTGCAGGATCAGGTCCTGGACCTCGAGCCCGCAGCGGCGGATGCACTTGATGATGTTCTGCACCGCCGAGACGGCGGCGGTGACGATGTGGACCTTGACGTCGAGCCGCACGCCCGACATCCCCACCGGCTGGCGGATGTCCTCCTGGCCGTCGATGATGTATTCCTGCGGCAGCACGTGCAGGACCTGCTGGTCGGTGGGGATGCTGACGGCCTTGGCGGTCTCGGTCACGCGGACCACGTCGGCCTCGGTGACCTCCCGGTCCTTGATCGCCACCATCCCGATCGAGTTGAAGCTGCGGATGTGGCTGCCGGCGATGCCGGTGATGACGGTCTTGATCTTGCAACCGGCCATCAGCTCGGCCTCCTCGAGCGCCGCCTGGATCGACGTCACGGTACGCTCGATATCGACCACCACCCCCTTCTTGAGGCCACTGGAAGCATGCTGGCCGACGCCCAGCACTCCGTAGCCACCGTCCGGATGCATCTCGGCCACGATCGTCACGACCTTGGACGTGCCGATGTCGAGCCCGACGAGAAGATCCTTGCTCTCGCGCGTCATGGCCTTGCCGGTGCCGTTCGCGGGCGCTGGGTGTCGGCTTCGATCGTGCCGGGGACGCGGATCGCGAAGCCGTTCGGATAGCGCAAATCGATCACTTCGGTCCGTTCGTCGAGGCGCGACTGGACCTCGGGATGGACCGCGGCCCAGCGCGAAACGCGATCCATCACGGCGACGCCCTCGTCGCGGCCGATCAGCAGCGTGATGCCGTTGTCCAGCCGCGCCGACCAGGCCAGGCGCTCGGACAGCGTCACTTCCTGCGGTCGCATCGCGACGCGACGCAACTGCCGTTCCAGTTCGTCGTAGCGCTCGGTCACGATCCGCTGCGTGCCCTCGGGGCCGCCGAAACGCAGCAACGCCTCGCGCTCGTCCGGATCGGGCAGCCGGGCGCTGAACAGTTCGCCGAAGGTGTTGACCAACCGGCCGTCGCTCCAGCGGGCGAGCGGCTTGTGCTCCTCGATCGCGACCTCGAGCCGGTTCGGCCAGACGCGCCGGACCTCGGCGTGGCGGATCCACGGCGCGCGCTCGAAGCGGGCGCGCAGCGCCGCGAGGTCGATGGTGAAGAAGTTGCCGTCGATCCGCGCGAGCCCCTCGGCACGGAGGTCAGCGACCGAGACGCGTGCGAGCCTGCGACCGTCGATCCCCTCGACGACGATGTCGGTCAGGTCGAACATCGGCCGGCGGATCAGCCAGTCGAGGGCGCAGGCGGCTGCGGCCGCCATCGCCATGACGAGCAGCAGGTTCGCCATCGCGTTGAGCATTCGCGCGTCGTGCCAGATCGTCATCCGGCGCGCTCCTGCCGGCCGCGGGCGATCTTGGTGCTGGCTGCGGCACAGAGTGCGAGCACCAGTTCGTCGTACGGGACGCCGGCTTCGCGGGCGGCCATCGGGACCAGCGAATGGCCCGTCATCCCTGGCGAGGTGTTGACCTCGAGCAGCGTCGGCCGGCGGTCGCCGCGAGGCACCATGAAGTCGACCCGGCCCCAGCCTTCGCAGCCGATCGCGCGATACGCGGCCAGCGCGATCCGCTGGATCTCGAGGGCCTCGTCCTCGGCCATCGGTGCCGGGCACAGATAGCGGGTGTCGTCGGAGAAATACTTGTTCTGGTAGTCGTAGTTGCCGTCGGGTGCGCGAATCTCGACGATCGGCAGCGCCGCGGCTTGATCCCCCGAGCCGACGATCGCCACCGTCAACTCGGCGCCGTCGACGAATTCCTCGGCCAGCACCTCGCGGTCGTGGCGCGCGGCCGCGGCGAATCCTTCGACCAGTTGCTCGGCCGCGCTGACCTTGGTCACGCCGATGGTCGAGCCCTCGTGCGGCGGCTTCATGATCAGCGGCAGCCCGAGGTCGGCGGTCAGTTCGGCCACGCGATCGGCCGAATGGAGGACGACGAACCGCGGCGTCGGCAGCCCGTGCGCCATCCAGATCTGCTTGGTCCGGACCTTGTCCATGGCGATCGCCGAGGCCGCCACGCCCGAGCCGGTGTAGGGCAGGTCGAGCAGTTCGAGCGCGCCCTGGACCGTCCCGTCTTCGCCGTAGCGACCGTGGAGCGCGATGAACACGCGGGTGAAGGCCTCGCGCTTGAGCTCGTCGATCGACCGCTGTGCCGGGTCGAATCCATGGGCATCGACGCCGCGCCCTTTCAGCGCCGCGAGCACGCCGTTGCCCGACATCAGCGAGACCTCGCGCTCGGCTGAGCGTCCGCCCATCAGCACCGCCACCTTGCCGAGCGCCGCCGGATCGATCGCGCTCGTCTCCAGCACCGCCGGCCGCCGGTTGATGACCACCGTGTCAGTCATCCGTATCTCCTGAAATCGGGGTCAGAGTCGATTTTCGATCGCCCGCCCGATTCGCCTCCTCGACCAACCGCGGCGGCACCTGCCCGATCGAACCGGCCCCCATCGTCAGGACCACGTCCCGCGGCCGGACGACGCCGCGGATCACATTGGGCAGGTCGCGTATCGCCTCGACGAACACCGGCTCGACCTTGCCGCCGAGCCGGATCGAGCGCGCGAGCGCGCGGCCATCGGCGGCGGCGATCGGCTGCTCGCCCGCGGCATGGACCTCGGCGAGCACGAGCGCGTCGGCCCGCGACAGCACCCGGACGAAGTCCTCGAACAGGTCGCGGGTCCGCGAGAACCGGTGCGGCTGGAACGCGACCACGAGTCGGCGTCCGGGATAGGCGGCGCGCGCCGCAGCCAGCGTGGTCTCGATCTCGACCGGATGGTGACCGTAGTCGTCGATCAGCGTGAACGTGCCGTCGCCGATCGCGACCTCGCCATAGCGCTGGAACCGCCGGCCGACACCGCCGAACTCGGCCAGCGCCTCGGCGATCGCCGCGTCGGGCGCACCCAGTTCGCCGCCGACGGCGATCGCCGCGAGTGCGTTGCGAACATTGTGCTCGCCGACCAGGTTCAGCTTGATATCGAGCCGCTCGAGCCCCGCGCGCAGCACCCCGAAGTGCATGGCGTGGCCTTCGGCCCGGACATCGACGGCCCGGACCGCGGCACTGTCGCCGAAGCCGTAGGTGATCATCGGCTTGGAGACGAACGGCATGATCTCGCGCACGTTGGCGTCGTCGATGCAGAGCACGGCCGCGCCATAGAACGGCAGACGGTGGACGAACTCGAGAAACGCGTGCTTCAGCCGGCTCATCTCGTGGCCGTAGGTATCCATGTGGTCGGCGTCGATGTTGGTGACCACGGCCACCATCGGCGATAGGTTGAGGAACGACCCGTCGGATTCGTCGGCTTCGACCACGATGTAGTCGCCGGTGCCGAGCCGCGCGTTGGCCCCGGCGCTCTCGAGTCGGCCACCGATCACGAATGTCGGATCGAAGCCGGCCCGGGCGAGGACGCTGGCGACCAGGCTGGTGGTCGTGGTCTTGCCGTGCGTCCCCGCAATCGCCACGCCCTGCTTGAGCTTCATCAGTTCGGCCAGCATCAGGGCGCGCGGGACGATCGGCAGGCCGCGGCCGCGCGCCGCGCGAACTTCGGGATTGTCCGACCGGACCGCGGTCGACGTGACCACGCAGTCGGCGCCGTCGGCATGACCGGCCTCGTGACCGATGAACACCGTCGCACCGAGTCCCCGCAGCCGGTTGACGGCCGACCCTTCGACCAGGTCCGAGCCGCTGACCTGGTAGCCGAGGTTCAGCAGCACCTCGGCGATACCGCTCATCCCGGCGCCGCCGATCCCGACGAAGTGGATCCGCTTGACCTTGTGCTTCATCGCGCGCGGTCGCAGACAGGGGTCATCGGGCGAGCGCCTCGCAGGCATCGGCCACGCGGGCCGCGGCATCGGGGCGCCCGAGCGCCCGCGCCTTGCTGGCCATCTCGAGCAGAGTCTCGCGCTCGAGAGCGGAGATCCGCTCGGCCAAGGCGCGAGCGTCGAGCAACGGTTGCGGTATCAGCCAGGCGGCACCGGCGTCGGCCAGATGGCTGGCATTGGTGGTCTGGTGATCATCGACCGCGTGCGGATACGGGACCAGCAGCGAGGCCGCCCCGACGCAGGCCAGTTCGCTCACCGTCATCGCTCCGGCGCGGGCGATCACCAGGTCGGCACGGGCGTAGGCCGTGGCCATGTCGTCGATGAACGGGACGACTACCGCCTCGACCCCGGCATCGCGATAGTTCTGGCGCAGCCCGTCGACGTTGGCCCGGCCGCTCTGATGAAGCACCGCGGGTCGGGCACCGGGCGGAAGCAGCGCCAGCGCTCGCGGCACGACGTCGTTGAGCGCCTTGGCACCGAGGCTGCCGCCGACCACGAGCAGGTTCAGCGGGCCGCTGCGACCGGCGAAGCGCTCGGTCGGCGGCGGCTGGCTGCCAATTGCCTCGGACACTGGATTGCCGCAGTATTCGGCGCCGTCGATGGCACCCGGGAAGGCGACCATCACGCGATCGGCGACCCGCGCCAGCACCTTGTTGGCCAGGCCCGCGATCGAGTTCTGTTCGTGCAGCACCAGCGGCCGACCGAGCAGCGCGGCCATCATCCCACCGGGGAAGGTCACGTAGCCGCCCATGCCGAGCACTACCGACGGATGGACCCGGCGCAGCATCCGCAGCGACTGCCAGAAACCGCGCAGCAGGTTCAGCGGCAGCAACAACTTCGTCAGCAGCCCCTTGCCGCGCAGCCCCCCGAAGTCGATCGACTCGAACGGGATGCTGCGCGCCGGCACCACCGTCGCCTCCATCCCGCGTGGGTTGCCGAGCCAGACGATGCGCCACTTGCGCGCTCGCATCTGGTCGGCCACGGCCAGTCCCGGGAAGATGTGGCCGCCGGTCCCTCCGGCCATGATCAGCAGCGTCCGGTCGGGGGTGAGGGCAGCAGCGAGGCCGGTCGCGAGTTCGGCAGCGGTCACAGCACCGTCCCCCGCATCAGGCGCCGGTTCTCGAAGTCGATCCGCAGCACGATCGACAACGCGACGCAACTCATCACGATCGCGGTGCCGCCCCAGCTCATGAACGGCAACGTCAGACCCTTGGTCGGCAACAGGCCGAGGTTGACCCCGAGGTTGATGAACGCCTGGACCCCGAGCCACAGCCCGACGCCCTGGGCGACCAGCCCGTTGAACAGCAGGTCGAACGAGATCGCCTGGCGGCCGATCTCGAAGCAGCGTCGGACGATCCAGTAGAAGAGGAACACGATCGCCAGCATCCCGACCACGCCCAGCTCCTCGCCGATGGTGGCGAACAGGAAGTCGGTATGCGGCTCGGGCAGGAACTTGAGCTTCGCCACGCCTGCCCCGAGCCCCGAACCGAACCATTCGCCCTTGGCGATGGCCATCAGCGAGTTGGTCAGCTGATAGCTGCTGCCGCTCGCGTATTCCTTGGCGAACGGCTCGAGGTAGGAGAAGAAGCGGACGCGCCGCCATGGCACCAGCAGCACCGACAGCGTGAAGATCGCGCCCAGCAGCGCGCTCATGCCGAAGAACAGCCGCGCGCTCATCCCGCCCAGGAACAGCACTCCGAGCGCGACGCAGCTCACGACCACGAGCGCGCCCAGGTCGGGCTCGAGCATGATCAGCGTGCCCACGAGCGCGATCGCCAGCGCCACGGGGACGAAGCCCTTCTTGAACTCGTGCATCCGCGCCTGGCGCCGGGTCGAATAGTCGGCGACGTAGAGCAGGATCGCGAGCTTCATCAGCTCGGTCGGCTGGATCGTGACCGGCGGCACCATCAGCCAGCGGTAGGCGCCGCCGGCCCTCTTTCCGATCCCCGGCGCGAACACCAGCACCAGCATCACCGCCACCGCGAGGAAGATCGGCAGCGCGACCCGCTGCCAGCCGCGGATCGGCACGGCGAAGGCAAAGATCCCGGCCATCACCCCGGCGATCACCACGAACGCATGGCGGACGAGGAAGTAGGTCGGACCGGCGCTGGTAATCCCCTTCTGCTCGGGCAGCGCGATCGACGTCGAATAGACCATAACCAGGCCTGTGAGCAGCAGCGCGACCCCGGCCCAGAGCAGGCCGGCGTCGTGGTTCGGCGCGCTCATGTCGAGCAAGTCGGCGAGCCACAGCCGCCAGCCCGTCGGCCGGTTGCCGTCGGCCCGCGAGCGCGTGGGCTGCGCCTTCGCGCGGATCAGGCTCTTGCCGGTCGTCAGCATGGCTGGCCGGCCTCCGTGCAGAGGCGCTTGACCGCGGCGATGAAGACTTCGGCGCGATGCGAATAGTTGCGGAACATGTCCTGGCTGGCGCAGGCCGGCGACAGCAGCACGACTTCGCCCGAGCGGGCCCGGGCGGCTGCCTGGACGACAGCCTCGTCGAGGGTTGCGCAGTCGAGCAGCTCGGACCCGGTCGCGGCGAGCGCCGCGCGCAACTCGCCCGCCGCCCTGCCGATCAGCATCACCGCGCGAGCGTGACGGCGCACCGGCGCCGCCAGCGGCGTGAAGTCCTGGCCCTTGCCGAGGCCGCCCGCGATCAGGATGCAGCGCTTGCCCAGGCCGTTCAGCGCCGCCACGGTGGCGCCGACATTGGTCCCCTTGCTGTCGTCGACGTACTGGACATCGTTGTGGATCGCCACCAGCGCGCAGCGATGGTCAGCGGTCTCGAAGTCGCGCAACCCGTGCAGCATCGCCGCCGTCGGGACGTTGATCGCCCGGCAGAGCGCGAGCGCGGCCAGCGCATTGGCGTGGTTGTGGGCGCCGCGGATCCGCAGCGCATCGGCCGGCATCAGCCGACTCACGAGCGCATCGCTGGCGAGCGCGCGGCGGCGGCCGGAGATGTCGGTCGGATCGACCGACGCCTCCGCGAGCCAGGCGAGGCCGCCGTCGCGGACCAGGCCGAAGCCCGGCGTGGTCGTCGGCGGCGCGAGCGCGAAGCCGATGCGACGCGCGGCGCGGGCCGATGCGCCGGAACGATCGGACCGGGCGCTGCGCGCGGGCTTCACGGTCTTCTCTGCCTTGGGGCCCTTGGCCGTGCCGGCGAAAGCGCCCGTGGTCGCGCCGGCAGTGGACACGCCGGCACCAGCACCGGTGGCCGCGGCGACCGGCACCAGCGGATCGCTGGCGGCGTCGTCGAGGTTGACGACCTGGCAGGCGGTGCGCTCGAGGATCCGACGCTTGGACTCGAGGTAGTCGGCCATCGTCGGGTGCCAGTCGAGGTGATTCTGGCTCAGGTTGAGGATCGCGGCCGCATCGCTCGCCAGCGGCGCGGCGATGGCGAGCTGGAAGCTCGACAGCTCGAGCACCCAGACGGCGGGCAGACGCCCCGCGCGCTCGCGCGCGGCCAGCGCGTCGATCAACGATGGACTGATGTTGCCGGCGGCCTCGGTGTCGAGCCCGGCCTCGCGGCACAGGTGCGCGACCAGTTGCGTGACCGTGGTCTTGCCGTTGGTGCCGGTGATCGCGATCACCTTCGGGCGGTAGCCGTCGGCGGCACGCCGCTCGAGTTCGTCGGCGAACAGGTCGAGTTCGCCGCGGACGGCAATGCCGGCGGCCATCGCCTCGCCGAACAGCGCGGCGGCCGCGCCGATGTGCGGCGACAGGCCCGGGCTCCAGTACAGCGCCTCGGGGAGGTCATCGGCATCGAACCGTCCGAGCGTGAGCGGTCCGGGGACGAACCGCGCGCCAGGGCAGTCGCTGGCCAGCGCCGTTGCCGACGGCGGCGAATCGCGGCTGTCGAGGACCGAGACGCGGGCACCGTGGCGATCGAGCCAGCGCGCCATCGCCAGGCCCGATTCGCCGAGACCGATCACCGCCAGATGCCGGCCGCCGAAGACACCCTCGCTCATCGCTTCGCTCACCGCAGCTTCAACGTCGAGAGGCCGAAAAGCACCAGCATCATCGTCACGATCCAGAACCGGACGACGACTTGTGATTCCTTGATACCGCCGATCTCGAAGTGGTGGTGCAGCGGCGCCATGCGGAAGATCCGCCGCCCCTCGCCGTACTTGCGTCGCGTGTACTTGAAATAGGCGACCTGGATCATCACCGAGATGGTCTCGGCGACGAACACGCCGCCCATCACGAACAGCACGATCTCCTGACGGACGATGACGGCGATCGTCCCGAGGGCGCCGCCCAGCGCGAGGGCGCCGACGTCACCCATGAAGACCTGTGCCGGATAGGCGTTGTACCAGAGGAAGGCGAGCCCGGCCCCGGCGATCGCCCCGCAGACGACGATCAGTTCGCCGGCGCCGGGAATATAGGGGATCAGCAGGTAACGGGCGAAGTTGCTGTTGCCGGTAGCGTAGGCGAAGATCCCGAGCCCCGATCCGACCATCACCGCCGGCAGAATCGCGAGTCCGTCGGCGCCGTCGGTGAGGTTGACCGCGTTGCTCGTTCCCACGATCACGAAATAGGTCAGCGCGATGAAGCCGAACACGCCCAGCGGATAGGCCACTTCCTTGAAGAACGGCACGATCAGGTTGGCCTGCGACGGCAGCGGCATGCTGAAACCGCTGCGCAGCCAGGCGACGACCAGGTCGATCGCCTCGCGCGCCGTCTGCGTCGGGATCGCGAAAGCGAGGTAGACCGCTGCGCCGACGCCGATCACCGATTGCCAGAAGTACTTCTCCTTGGCCGACATCCCCTTCGGATCGCGATGGACGACTTTGCGGTAGTCGTCGACCCAGCCGACGGCACCGAAGCCGATGGTGACGATCAGCACGATCCAGACGAAGCGGTTGCCCAGGTCGGCCCAGAGGATGGTGGCGAGGAACACCGAGATCAGGATCAGCGCTCCCCCCATCGTCGGCGTGCCGGTCTTGATCAGGTGCGTCTGCGGTCCGTCGGTGCGCACCGCCTGGCCGATCTTCATCGCGGTGAGTTTGCGGATCACGGTCGGGCCGAACAGCAGGCCGACGAACAGCGACGTCAAGGTCGCCAGCACCGCGCGCAGCGTGATGTAGTTGAAGACCGAGAACACCCGGAATTCCTTGGACAGCCATTGCGACAGTTCGAGCAGCATCAGTGCGCCACCTCGGCGCTGGCCTTTTCCCCCGTGAGCGCGCGCACGACGCGCTCCATCCGCATGAACCGCGACCCCTTGACGAGCACGGAGCCGGCGCCGCGCAGCAGCGCCTCGCCCTCGACGGCGAAGGCGGCGAGCAGCGCGTCGACCGACGGAAAGTGTTGGCCACGATCGCCGAAGCCGCGCGCGGTCTCGGCACAGGCCTGGCCGACGGCGCAGAGTTCGTCGATTGCCCGGTCGCGGGCGTATTCGCCGACCTCGCGGTGAAACGCCGGTCCCTGCGCACCGACCTCGCCCATGTCGCCGAGGATCAGCATCCGCGGTCCCGGCTCGTCGGCCAGCAGGTCGATCGCCGCCCGGACCGAATCGGGATTGGCGTTGTAGCTGTCGTCGATCAGCGCGATGCCGCCCGGACCCCGACGCCGCTGCAGGCGGCCCGATGCCGGCGTGAACCGGCCGAGCCCGGCGGCGATGGTCGCTGCCGGCACGCCGATCGCCCGGCAGCAGGCGGCCGCCGCCAGCGCGTTGCGGACGTTGTGCCGACCGGCGATCGCCAGCGCGACGGTGACGTGATCGGGGCCGATCCGCGCCTCGAACCGCGCCGGGGTCGCGTCGGGCGCGGCGGCGACCTCGAAGCGGTGCGGATCGAGGCCGAACGCCAGCACCGGACGCGCACCGGCGAGGTCGCGCCAGATCGGGGCGCAGACGTCGTCGCCCGGGAACACGGCGACGCCGTCGGTCGCCAGCGCGCCGAACACCGCCCCGTTCTCATAGGCCGTGGCCGTGGCCCCCGAAAGGAACTCCTGGTGTTCGCGCTGGGCATTGTTGACCAGGGCCACCGTCGGGCGCGACAGCGCCGCGAGCCACGCGATCTCGCCGGGGTGATTCATCCCCAGTTCGACGACGCCGGCGCGATGGCCAGCGTGCAGACCGAGCAGCGTCTGCGGGACGCCGACGTCGTTGTTGAGGTTGCCGCGGGTGGCGAACGCCGCGTCGTCACCGACGTGAGCGCGCAGGATCGCAGCGATCATCTCCTTGACCGTGGTCTTGCCGTTGCTGCCGGTGACGGCGATCAGCGGCAGCCCGAAGCGGTTGCGCCACCCGCCGGCAATCCGGCCGAGCGCCTGGCGGCAGTCGGAGACGATCAGTGCCGCGACCGGCGGCACGACGCGATCGAGTGCCGGCAGCCGACGCTCGACCACGACCGCCCGGACCCCGTTGGCAACGACGTCGGCAACGAAGTCGTGGCCATCGAAGCGCTCGCCGCGCAGCGCGACATAGAGATCGCCTGGCTGGCAGCGGCGCGAATCGGTCGACACCGCACTGACCGCTTCGTCGCCGCGGCCGGACAACACGCCGTCGGACAGCCAGCCGAAGGCCTCGCGCAGGCTGAACATCGGCGCGCGCGCGGCCGCGCCCCCGCGGGCGCGCTCAGCCATCGCGATTCCCGTGGTGGCGATCACCGGCGAGCCCGGCGTGAATCGCCTGCGCCACGGCCACATCGGAGAACGAATGGCGAACGCCCGCGATCTCCTGATAGTCCTCGTGCCCCTTGCCGGCGACCAGCACGACATCGGCGGCGGCGGCCTCGAGCACGGCCGTGCCGATCGCGCCGGCGCGATCGGGCTCGACGGCACGCGCCGGCTTCGTCAGGCCGGCCTCGAGGTCGGCCAGGATTCGAGCCGGATCTTCGCTGCGCGGGTTGTCGCTGGTGAGCACCAGGTAATCGGCATGGGCCTCGACCGCCGCGGCCATCGGCGCGCGCTTGCCGCGATCGCGATCGCCGCCGGCGCCGAAGACACACCACAGCCGCCCCCCGCGCCGCGTCGCGATCGGTCGCAGCGAGGTGAGCACGTTGGCCAGGGCGTCCGGTGTGTGGGCGTAGTCGACGACCACCAACGGGCGTGTCCCGTCGTCGACGTCACCGACCATCTGCAGCCTTCCCGGTACCGGTCGCAGGCCCTCGAGCCCGCGGACGATCGCGTCCGGCGTCCAGCCGAGCGCGTGCCAGACACCGGCGACGGCCAGCGCGTTCGAGCGGTTGAAGCCGCCGATCACCTGGAGCCGGACGTTGCGCTTCACCGTCCCGATCGAGAGGACGAAGGAGCCGTCCGCGGCCGGTTCGCCGGCACCGATCCGGTCGTCGACGGCGATGCCGGACGACGCGCCCGTCATCGGCCCACTGGCATCGGCCCGGATCGAGTAGCCGATCCGCCGCGTCCCGGACGCCACGCGGCCGAGCATCGCGGCCGCGGCCGCATCGTCGAGATTGACCACGGCCGCGCCGAGCCCGTGCCAATCGAACAACCGACCCTTGGCCGCAGCGTACTCGGCCATCGTGCCGTGCGCGTCGAGGTGGTCGCGGGTGAGGTTGGTCATCACGGCGACGGCGATCCGCGTGCCGTCGAGCCGGTGCTGGATCAGGCCGATCGACGATGCCTCGATCGCCGCCAGTTCGATGCCGGCGGCCGCGAACCGGGCCAGCGACTGCTGGATCTCGAGTGCATCGGGCGTCGTCAGTCGCGCCGACGATTCGAGCCGGCCGGGGACGCCCTGGCCGAGCGTTCCGATGACGACGGCCCGATCGCCAGTGGCGGTGCCGTCGCCGCCGATCGGACCGTCGCTGCCACCTCGGCCAACAGGGGCAACGCTGCCGTGGCGAGTGTTCCAGCCGGCGGCGATCCAGTGAGTACAACTGGTCTTGCCATTGGTGCCGGTGACCGCGACGACGGCCAGTCGCAGCGACGGCTCGCCGAGCCAGACCGAAGCGATCGGACCGGCGCGCGCACGCAGGTTCGCGACCGTGAGGGTCGTTTCGGCGCCACCGTCGGTCGCTGCTGCGGTCGCCACTTCGGTCGCTGCTCCGGTCGCTGCTCCGGTCGCTGCTCCGGTCGCTGCTCCGGTCGCTGCTTCGGTTGCTGCTCCGGTCGCCGACCTGGTCGCTGGCCTGGTCGCGGCCGCCGTCGCAGCACCGTTCGCAGCCGCGGCCGGCGCGGCGAACGCGTCCCAGCCGTCGGCTTCGACGACCAACGCGGCCGCTCCGGCGGCCCGGGCCGCTTCGCAGAAGCGACGGCCGTCAACGGCCGCACCGGGCCAGGCGAAGAATGCGTCACCACGGTGGACACGGCGACTGTCGGCCGTCAGGCGCGCGCCCGACGCGAGGCGGGCACGGAGCCAGTCGGCCGCGGCGTGGCTCACGGGATCGGGGCCCTGGGTCTCGGTCAAGTGCGCCCCTTGGACGCGCTCATGGCCACCGGCCGCCTGCCATCGACCGCGTGCGCACCACCGACGGCCGCTCCGACCCCGGCGGCGGGGGCGACCGCGTTCGTGGTCCCGGTGGGAGCAACGGCCTGCGTGGCCCGGGCGGGAGCAACCGATTTCGTGCCGGCAGCGCTACCGGTGGCATTCGCGGCCTCGGCAGCGACGGCCTGCGAGGCCCCGGCAGCGACAGGTTTCGTGGCTCCGGCTGCAACGGGCTTCGTCGCTCCGGCAGCGACCGGTTTCGTGGCTCCGGCTGCGACCGGCTTCGTCGCTCCGGCGGCGAGCGGCTTCGTCGCTCCGGCTGCGACGGCCTTGGTGGCTCCGGCGGTACCGACGCCCTTCCCCCCGGCCGGACCGTCGCTGCCCGGTGCCGAGGCCCTGAGGATCCGGCTGTCGAACGGCGCGTCGGGCGCGATCTGCAACGTGCGCAGCGCGTCGTAGGCAATCGTCGAGAACAGCGGCGCCGCCACTTCGCCGCCGTAGTGCTTGCCGGCCGATGGCTCGTCGATCATCACCGCCACGATCAGCCGCGGGTCGGACATCGGCGCGAGGCCGACGAACGAACTGACGTACTTCTTCACGTAGCGGCCATTGTCGATCTTGTGCGCCGTCCCGGTCTTGCCGCCGACGCGGTACCCAGGGACCTGCGCCGCCGGCGCCGTCCCCTTGGCATCCACGGCCATCTCGAGCATCTTGCGGACCGCGCGCGCGGTCTCGGGCCGGATCACCGGCGTGCCGCGGATGGTGTCGAGCGGTCGGCCCCAGGCCGACGCCGGATCGGCGAGACCGCGGCCGCCGCTGTCGCCGCGGGCGGCCACCTTGACGATGCGGCCGCCGCCATTCCATTCGTCCTCGTTGGCCCGGAACAGGTTCACCGGCAGCAGTTCGCCGTTGTTGCCGAAGATCGTGTAGGCACGCGCCAGTTGCAGCAGCGAGACCGAGAAGCCGTGGCCGTACGACGTGGTCGCATGCTCGATCGGCTTCCATTTGCGATAGGGGCGCAGCACACCGGCGGTGGCTCCGGGAAACCCGATCCGGGGTGCCTCGCCGAAGCCGGCGCCGGTCAGTACGCCGAACAGGTTCTCCGGCGGCAGGTCGAGCGCGATCTTCGCCGCACCAACGTTCGAACTTTTCTGGATCACCTGCTCGAGGGTCAGCGGCTGGCGCTGGCGGTGCGAGTCGTGGATCGTCTCGCGGCCGATCTTCAACTTGCCCTCGGTGACGTTGAGCATCGATTGCGGCTTGTAGCGGCCGCTCTCGAGCGCCATCGCCGCCGTGAACGGCTTGGCCGTCGAACCCGGTTCGAAGTTGTCGGTGATCGCGCGGTTGCGGATCTGCGCACCGGCCCGGCGGCTGTTGTCGTTCGGGTCGTAGCTCGGCCAGTTGGCCAACGCGAGCACGTCACCGGTCCGGGCGTCGAGCACCACGGCAGCTCCGGCCTTGGCCTTCTGGTCCTTGACCGCCTGCTTGAGCGCCTGGTGCGCCTGGAACTGGATCCGGGTGTCGAGCGTCAGCCGCAGGTCGCGGCCATCGCGCGGTTCCTGCGACGCCTCGAGCCCGCCGATGATCTGGCCGGCGCCGTCGCGAAACACGCGGCGCTTGCCGGGCACGCCACCGAGCAGCGAATCGAACGACAGCTCGAGCCCTTCCTGGCCGCGATGCTCGATGCCGGTAAAGCCGACCAGGTGCGCGGTCGATTCGCCTTCCGGGTAGTAGCGCTTGTACTCGCGGTCGATGCCGATGTTCTTGATGTGCAGCGCGCGGATCCGTTCGGCCACGTCGAGCTCGACCTGGCGGCGTAGAAACACGAAGTCCTCGCCGTCGCGGATCCGGCCGGCCAGTTCGGCCGGCTTGTATCCGAGCAACCGGGCCAGGTCGATCATCCGCGGATCGGCGAGGTCGACCTTGTCGGGCAGCGCCCAGACCGATCGCGCCGGCAGGCTGGTGGCGAGCACCGCCCCGTTGCGGTCGAGAATCTTGCCGCGCGTCGCCGGCAGCTCGACCTCGCGTTCGTACTGGCGCGCGCCCTTGGCGAGCAGGAACTGGCCCTGCATCGTCTGCATCCACAGCGCCCGCCCGCCCAGCGCGAGGAACAACACCGCCAGCAGGCCCAGGATGAATCGCGAGCGCCATCGCTGCAGCCGGGCCTGGAGCATGGTCGGGGCGGCGAACTTGACCGGGCGCGGATTCATCTCGGGCCTCTCTGCTTCGGAGCCTTCGGCTGGAGCGCGGATTGCAACGACTTCATTTGCGGACCGGATTCGAGCCGGCGATCGGTCCGTCCTGCCGGCCGGCCGGCTGCAGGTACAGCGTGCGCTCGGGCGTGAGCGGGATCATCTTCAGCTCCTTGCGGACCCGGCTGTCGATCAGCGACGCCTTGGCGTACTCGCTGATCCGCAGTTCGAGCTGGCGGGTTCGGACGTGAAGTTCCTGTTCCTGGCCCTGGGCGCTTTCGAGTTCGACGTTGAGCCGTCGGGCCTGGTACTGCGAGGTCACGAGCAACAGCGCCGAGACGACCAGCGCAGTCATCAGCAGCACGTTGAAGCGAGCCATCTCAAGCGGCCCCGGTGGCGCCGGGCGGATCGGCGCGCTTGCGTGCGACGCGCAGGACGGCCGAGCGGGCACGCGGATTGGCTTCGATCTCGGCGGCAGTCGCCATGGTCTTGCCCAGCGACTCGAGCAGCACCGGCGCGATCGCCGCGCCGGTGATCGGATCGCGTTCAGCGGCGCGGCCGGCGTGCTGGGCGATGAACTGCTTGACCATCCGGTCCTCGAGCGAGTGAAAGCTGATGACCGCGAGGCGCCCGCCGATCGCGAGCCGCCCCAGGGCCAGCGTCAGAATCCGCGAGAGTTCTGCGATCTCGGAATTGGTGTGAATCCGAAGAGCCTGGTAGGTGCGCGTTGCCGGGTTCTTGCCCATCGTCGGCCTCTTTTGCCGGCGACGGACGACGCCTGCCACGAGATCGGCAAGCTCGCGCGTGGATTGAAACGCCGCGTCGCCGGCTTGCCGGCCACGAGCAACAATCGCCTTTGCAATCGGAACAGCAAACCGTTCGTCCCCATAGTTCTTCAGCACCTCCGAAATGTCCTTCTCCGATGCCGACAGCAGCCAGTCGCGAACCGATCGACCCTCGGTCGGATCCATCCGCATGTCGAGCGGGCCATCACCGGAGAAGGTGAATCCACGGGCCGGATCGTCGAACTGCGGTGACGAGACACCGAGATCGAGCAGCAGCCCGTCGATCGAACCGATGCCGTGCGCATCGAGCACGGCATCGAGCTTGGAGAAACGGGAATGGACGATCGCGAACCGCCGGTCCGAGGCGAAACGCGGATCGGTGCTAGCGCTGGCGACGGCCTGCGGATCGCGATCGAGCGCGACCAGCCGCGCCCGCGGACCCAGGGCCGCGAGCAGCAGCGCGCTGTGACCGCCGCGCCCGAACGTGCCGTCGACATAGACGCCATCGGGCGATCCGACCACGGCCTCGACGGCCTCGCGGCCGAGCAC
>JBEVJQ010000422.1:0-2667 GCA_040510055.1 Burkholderiaceae bacterium
GGCACGGACGAGAAATCGCGAAGCAAGGACGGAGGGGCCAGGCCCGGATCGGCAAGCTTATCCCGACAGTCATCACAGCCGACAAGACCACTGTCCGGTGCGAGCGCCGGGCCGACGACCGCTGCGATCGTCGCGACCCGCCTCCGATGCCGGACTGACCGCGGTAACCAACCCGCGTAGAACCGAAGGAATATCCAGGGGCACGATACACAGGACCGAAGGCGAAGCTTTCCCGTCGCGACGGCACGGACCGCTTTCTGAAGAGCGCCCGGCGCTCGCTCGACTCGAAGTGCAAGGCCGACAGCAAGCCAGGCCAGCACGGTCGCATCAGCGGCCAACGCACCAGCGACTACGGTCTGCAGCTGCGCGAGAAACAGAAGGTCAAGCGGATATATGGCGTCCTCGAGCGCCAGTTCCGCCGTTATTTCTTCGATGCCTCGCGGCGCAAGGGCAATACCGGCGAACACCTGCTGATGCTGCTCGAATCCCGTCTCGACAACGTGGTCTACCGGATGGGGATCGCATCGACCCGAGCCGAAGCCAGGCAGCTGGTCTCGCACCGGGCGATCAAGGTCAATGGTGCGACCCTGAACATTCCGTCGGCGATGGTCAAGCCCAACGACGTCATCTCGGTGCGCGACGGCGCCAGGACCCAGGCGCGGATCCAGGACGCACTGAACCTCGCCGAACAGAACGGCTTTCCATCTTGGGTGTCCGTCGACAAGACGAAGATGGAAGGGACCCTCAAGTCACTGCCCGAGCGCTCCGACATCGCGGCCGACGTCAACGAAAGCCTCATCGTCGAGTTGTACTCGCGCTAATCAGGGGATGGAATACATGCAGACCGCAATGCTCAAGCCGCGGATCGTCGAAGTCGAGCAGCTGGGATCGTCCCATGCCCGCGTGGTGATGGAGCCCTTCGAGCGGGGCTATGGCCACACGCTGGGCAACGCGCTGCGCCGCGTGCTGCTCTCTTCGATGGTCGGCTATGCCCCCACCGAGGTCCAGATCTCGGGCGTGGTGCACGAATACTCGACCGTCGACGGGGTCCGCGAGGACATGGTCGACCTGCTGCTGAACCTGAAAGGCGTGGTGTTCAAACTGCACAACCGCGACGAGGTCTTCCTGACACTGCGCAAGGACTCGCCGGGGCCGGTGCTCGCCTCGGATATCGACATTCCGCACGACGTCGAAGTCGTCAACGGTGACCACGTGATCGCCACCCTCACCGAGGGCGGCAAGATCGACATGCAGATCAAGGTCGAGAAGGGCCGTGGCTACGTCCCCGGAACGCTGCGTTCGCTGATGGACTCGAAGTCGATCGGCCGCATCGTCCTCGACGCCTCGTTCTCGCCGGTGCGGCGTGTCAGCTACGCCGTCGAGAGCGCACGGGTCGAACAGCGGACCGACCTCGACAAGCTGTTGATCGACATCGAGACCAACGGCGTGATCGCGCCCGAAGAGGCGGTACGGCAGTCGGCGCGGATCCTGGTCGAGCAGCTGTCGGTGTTCGCGGCGCTCGAAGGGGCCGAGCCGGTGATGGAGATCCTGGCGCACACGGGCGCTGGCCCGGGCGCCGGCGCGCTGATGGGCGGGCTGCGCGGTGGGGGCGGGCCCGTGGTCGACCCGATCCTGCTGCGTCCGGTCGACGACCTGGAACTTACCGTCCGGTCGGCCAACTGCCTGAAGGCCGAGAACATCTACTACATCGGCGACCTGATCCAGCGCACCGAGAACGAGTTGCTGAAGACGCCGAACCTGGGCCGCAAGTCGTTGAACGAGATCAAGGAAGTGCTGGCTTCGCGCGGGCTCACGCTCGGAATGCGGCTCGAGAACTGGCCGCCGGCCGGACTCGAGCGTAGCTGATCATTCGAGGATCGAACCATGCGACATCGTCTCGGACTTCGCAAACTGAACCGCACCAGCGCTCACCGCCAGGCGATGCTGCGCAACCTGTCGATCGCGCTGCTGCGCCACGAGGCGATCAAGACGACGCTGCCAAAGGCCAAGGAACTGCGGCGCGTGGTCGAGCCGATCATCACGCTGGGCAAGAAGCCGAGCCTCGCCAATCGCCGCCTGGCCTTCGCCCGGCTCCGTGATCGCGAGATCGTGGTCAAGGTGTTCGATGAACTCGGACCGCGGTTCAAGACCCGTGAGGGTGGCTATCTGCGGATCCTGAAGTTCGGCTTCCGCCAGGGTGACAACGCGCCGATGGCACTGGTCGAACTGCTCGACCGCCCGGACACCGAAACGGGAACCGCGGCCGCCTGACCGACGGGCATCGCGACCCGGAATCGACGCCAGCGCGACGCGCGTACGAAGGCCCGCGGTCGACGGCGATGCGAAGATCGACATGAGCGCCGACGCAACCGATGCGGCGGCCGTTGCCGTTGCGCTGACCACGATCGACAGCGAAGCGGCGGCGCGCGCGCTCGCGCGCGGGCTCGTCGACGAACACCTCGCCGCCTGCGTCAACATCGTCCCCGGCGTGTCGTCGATCTATCGCTGGCAGGGGGCGATCGAGGAAGCATCGGAGTGGCTGCTGGTCATCAAGACCGCGCGTCACTGCCTTGACCGCACCCGGGTCCGGCTGCTCGAACTGCACCCATACGACACGCCGGAGGGGGTGGTGGTCGACGTCGCCCAGGTGTCGTCAGCCTATGGATG
>JBEVJQ010000423.1:0-8740 GCA_040510055.1 Burkholderiaceae bacterium
CTGGCCGACAAGCCCGAGCATCGGGCAGCCGTCGAGGCAGTCTGGCGGCGCGCGCTCGCGGGCGAGGAGTTCACGGAGACCGGCGAGTTCGGCGACCCGTCACGCTCGCGCCGGCACTACGAAATGAAATACAACGTCCTGCGCCGCCCGGACGGCGAGCGGATCGGCGCGTATCAGTTCGTCTACGACGTGACCAAGCGAGTGCGCGCACAGGAGCGATTGAGGGAAGCCGAGGCGGCACGACGGGAAGCCGATGCGCTCTACCGAGCCTACTTCGAGAACTCGCCCGAAGCGTTGTTCGTGATCGGCGTTCAGCCGGACGGGACCTTCGTGATCGAGGAGGTCAATCCCGCCCATGAGAAGGGCGTCGGGTTCAACATCGAGGACATGCGCGGCAAGCGTGTCGAGGATGTCCTGCCGCCGGCCCTGGCCGAGCGCGTGCTGGAGACCTACCGCCGCGTCGTCGAGACCGGCGAGATCTACCAATACCGCGAGGTGTTCGACTTGACGGGTGAGCCGCAGCACTGGGACACGTCGCTCGTGCCCGTGCGCGACCTCGAAGGGCGAATCGTCAGGGTGATCGGCTCGAGCCGCAACGTCACTCGCCAGGTCATCGCCGAGGAAGCACTGCGCCAGTCGCAGAAGATGGAGTCGATCGGCCAGCTCACCGGCGGTGTAGCGCACGATTTCAACAACCTGCTTACGCCAATCGTCGGTGCTCTCGATCTTTTGCAGCGCAAGGGGTTGGGCGGCGAGCGTGAGCAGCGGTTGATTGCCGGCGCGGCCCGTTCGGCCGATCGGGCCCGGACGCTCGTCCAACGCCTGCTCACGTTTGCCCGGCGCCAGCCGCTGCAACCGACCGCCGTCGACGTCGCCCGGCTCGTCACCGGGATGGCCGAACTGGTCGCGAGCACGACCGGTCCGCAGATCAAGGTCGTGGTCGATGTGGCGGACGATCTGCCGCCGGCCAAGGCCGACCCGAATCAACTGGAAATGGCGCTGCTCAACCTGGCAGTGAATGCGCGCGATGCGATGCCCGACGGAGGCACACTCGGAATCTCGGCCGTCGTCGATACGGTGCAGCCGAGCCCCGAAGGGAAGCTGCCGCCGGGCCGCTATCTCCGATTGTCGGTTGCCGATGACGGCATCGGCATGAACGAGACCACGCGTGCTCGGGCAATCGAGCCGTTCTTCTCGACCAAGGGCGTCGGCGAGGGCACGGGGCTGGGACTGTCGATGGTTCACGGGCTCGCCTCGCAGCTCGGCGGCGCCCTCGTAATCGCCAGCGAACCCGGCGTCGGAACGACCGTCGATCTCTGGTTGCCTGAGATCGCGAACCTCCCTGAAGCGGCGCTGCCGGCACCGGAAGCAGCGCCGGTGCCGACCCGCGGCACGGCACTTCTCGTCGACGACGAGGAGTTGGTGCGGTTGAGCATCGCGGACATGCTGACGGAACTCGGCTATAGCGTCATCGAAGCCGTCTCCGCCGAGGCCGCGCTGGAGGTGGTTCGCGACGGGGCGAAGATCGACTTGCTGGTCACGGACCATCTGATGCCGGGCCTGACCGGTTCGGATCTTGCGCGCACCGTCAAGGTGATGCGCCCCGGCGTGCCCTTCCTGGTGATCTCCGGCTATGCCGAAAGCGAAGGCATCGAGCCCGACATGCCGCGGCTGGCCAAGCCGTTCCGCAAGGACGAACTCGTCGCGAGTCTGGCCCGCCTGTCTGTTGCACGGGCTCGCTGACGCCGCGGCGCCAAGGCCGCGTCGACCGAGCGCCTGGAGTCGGTCCGTGTGACAGCGAACAGACTTGTCGCCTCTCTTGGCGCACAGTACGCCTGCTCCGGGGTTCGACTCCCCGAGGCTTTGCGACAGGCGCGGCTGACATGGCCATCCGCCTTGCACGGATCGTTCTCACGCCCCTGCCGGGTGCAGTCAACCCCAGGGGGAGCATCATGTCGAAGACAAGCCAAGGCATCAGGTGGGCCCTCTCGGCTGCAGCAACATTCGTGGCCCGCCTGGCGGTGGGTGCCCGAGGTGGCGGCAGCGATGGCGACGAGGTACCGCGCACCGGCAGCAACCCGGCCGGCAGCGCTCCAGTAGCGGCGGAGAGTGGATCGGTTTCGGTCGAGGCGGGCGGGGTCGCGGCGATGCTGAAGTGGGCCAACTCGCTGCCTGCGAACGAATCAGACGGCCAGTTTCAAGCCACCGGCTTCGGGCCACCACTGGACAACGGTCGACGATCGCCGGAGGATGATTCCTCGGTGTCAGGCAGAACCAGGAGGCGAACTGGCGGGCGTCAGTGAAGTGAGGCAGGCGAGCAGCGAATTCCTGAGCTGCTCCGAAGCGCGGTAAAGCGGAACATGGCCACGCAACAGAATCTGAGCGCTGCGCAGGTAGGCCGCGCTGCGAATTTCGATGGCGGCGCCTTGCGCCCTGCCAACTACAGTGGCTTTCAAGATGCCAGCCGGGTTCTCGATGCCAACCTCGATATCGGAAAACTGCGCTGAGGGGACGGGGATGTCCCGTGCGAGTCGCTGCGCCACCGACCCCGGAATCAAGGCAGCAGCCGCCAGGCAGCAGCCGCCGGAAACGGCCATTGATGGATGGGCCGTCTGGGGCGTGAAATAGCGCACTGCCAGATGGCCGCCATCGAGAGGCGCCGAAACGATGCAAATCTTCGGGATGGTCTCGCTGCGGTTGAGGTCGTCTTCGGTCATGAGCGACCCGTCACGTCGCCGTAACCGCATCCGCAGACCTGCAGCGACCCAGACGCGCCTGAGGGCGGTCATGAACTCCGGATCGGCCTCCAGTGCCTGGCCCGGCTCGTGCCCCGTCTTGCCGAAGTCTGCGGCCGAGGCGATGACCATCGGCACGGCTACATCCACACAAGAGACCTCGTAGCCCTGGATGACATCGGTCGCAGACCCCGTAGGCAGCAGCGCGCCGGTCTTGGCACCGACGGGATCTTTCAGGAACAGGTCCACGCCCGGGAAAGCACCATCGACGCCGGGGATGTGTTCCAGCACGAAACCCCCTTCCTCTGCTCGCTTCATCCTGGCCGTGGTGACAACGCCGGTGTTGGTATTGCGGATTTCCATGCTGATGTGGCCGCCTGTTGGCGCGTCGCCGCCAATCAAGCCCGCATCCAACGCCCAGAGCGGCAGCGCTGATGACATGTTTCCGCAGTTCACGCTCCAGTCGATGCCGCTGTGGTCGGCGGCCAGCTGAGCGAGAGTACTCACCAGCCGGAGACCTTCAGGCGCTGCCTCGACATCGGCAAAGAAGACCTTGTTGCTTGTCGCCGAGCCCCGACCCAATCCGGTCACCTGGCGGTGACCGGGGATTCGGCCATCCAGAGGAACGCCCATCAGATGACGAAGAAGCTCCTCGCGCAAGACTAGTTCTGAGGGTGCAAGACGCTCCCACAGGATCAGCCCCGTAGAGGTCCCCCCTCGCATGTGGTGGACCGGAAACTCCACGGTGCCGGATACCAGGCGAGGTCTGAAATGCGGGAAATTTTCTGAGAGATGTCCTGATGCCGGCATGTTGCTTGGCGCTGCGCAATGACGGTCTTGCGTCTCCGAATTTCTACGGTGTAGTGAACGCTGTGCCCTGGAAAAGGCAACCCCAGACAGGCATCGTACTCGGGTGGAGAGCGCCCCGTCGAAGCTAGCGATCGACGGGACCGGCGCCCGCCTGGCAGCGTCCCGGCGCCAGCCTTTCTGCAGTAACCCCGAGCCGGGCGATCTCGGTCGCGATCGGCCGGCCGAGGACGAGGTCCGCGCAGACCTCGCTCATCGCCGGCGCTGTCTGGATCCCGTAGCCGCCCTGGCCCGCACACCAGAAGAAGCCCGGCAGGGTCGCATCGAAGCCGGCAACCATCTCGCCGTCGCCGACGAACGAGCGCAATCCCGCCCAGGTGCGGATCGGGCGGACCACCATCGTCGTGTTCTCCTCGATCCGGTACATCGCCGTCGCGATGTCGAGTTCCTCCGGTTGCACGTCCTGCGGATCGGTTTCGTCCTCGTTGGCCGGCGAACCCAGCAGGCGGCCGGCATCGGGCTTGAAGTAGAACGAATGGTCGGCCGCGGCCACGAGCGGCCAGTGGTCGGTCGCCACACCCGGAGGCGGGTCGAAAATCATCGCCGCCCGTCGCTTCGGAACGAGTCCGATCGGCTTCGCCCCGGCCAGCGCGGCGATCCGATCGCACCAGGCGCCGGCCGCGTTGACGACGACGGCTGCCGAATAACGTCGATCGCCGGCGACGACCACCCAGCGGGCGCCGTCGCGCGCGAGCGCCGTGACCTCGGCGCGGCTGGCGAGCGTTCCGCCGGCGCGCCGCAGCCCGCGGAGGAACCCCTGATGGAGCACGTCGACATCCATGTCGTACGAGTCGCGCTCGATGACGGCGCCGGTGACACGATCAGGGCGCAGGACCGGCACGAGTTCGATGGCGGCGGCAGCCGTTATCCGTTCGCAGTCGCCGCCGGCCGCGTGGATGGTCTGCCAGGTCTCGTCGAGCAGCGTCTCCTGTCCGGGCAGCGAGACCGTCAGCATCGCCCGCGGCGTGAGGATCGGCTGGGTCGCGAACCCGGCCGGCGGCGCGCTGAAGAACGGCCGGCTCGCGATCGTCAGCGCCCGGACCAGCGGTGGCCCGTAGCTCGCGATGTACTGCGCGGCCGAGCGGCCCGTGGTGTGATAGCCGGGCTGGTCCTCGCGCTCGACCAGCAAGGTGCGCCCGTGCGCGGCAAGTCGCCAGGCCAGCGACGCGCCGGCGATCCCGGCGCCGATCACGATGGTGT
This sequence comes from Burkholderiaceae bacterium, assembly GCA_040510055.1. Taxonomy (GTDB): domain Bacteria; phylum Pseudomonadota; class Gammaproteobacteria; order Burkholderiales; family Burkholderiaceae_E; genus Lautropia. Next base: position 4,803 of record JBEVJQ010000423.1, read on the forward strand.
CGAAAGCGTCGTTCGGATCCATGGTCGTCACGATCCGTTGGCCAGCGGCTGCACGATTCGCTGGAGGAAGATTGCGGCCGCCCGTGGCTCGATGATAAGCGTCGCGACGACGCCGAACAGTGCGCCCGCGAGATGGGCGCTGTGGTTGACGTTGTCGCCGCCGCGGTGGTCCATCCAGATCGAGTAGCCGACATAGATGACCGCGTAGACGATCGCCGGGATCGGAACGACGAAGACATAGATCGTCGCCCAGGGCGCGAACAGGATGAAGCTGAACAGCACGGCGGCGACGCCGCCCGAGGCGCCGAGGCTGCGGTAGTTCGGGTCGGCGCGATGACGGAGCCACGACGGCATGATGGCCACGACGATGGCCACGAGGTAGAACAGCGCGAAGCCGACCTTGCCGATCCGCTGTTCGAACACCGGTTCGATCGCCGTCCCGAAGAAGTAGAGCGTGACCATGTTGAACAGCAGGTGGCCGAAGTCGGCATGGACGAGGCCGTGCGTGATCAGGCGATCGTACTGGCGGCGCCCGGTCACGGCCGGAGGCCAGAGGATCAGGCGCTCGAGCAGGGTGCGGTTCGAGAACGCGATCCAGGAGATGACGGTCGTGACGGCGACGAGGGTCCAGGTGACGAGGGGCATCGGAGTGGCCGGGTGGCGAACGGGGGCGGCCGGATCAGCGGCGCGCGCGGGACTTGTTCGAACGGACGGACGCTTCCCCGGGGTTCCGCACCGACACGGCTTCGGCCAGTCGCGCCTGCAGGCCCGAATGGCGCCGCGTCGGCGAGCCGATCGCCGTGGCGAGGACGGCGGGCGGCGCCGCGATCGTGATGCGGTCGCGGGCCCGCGTCACCGCCGTATACAGCAGTTCGCGCGAGATCACCCGACTCGCGCGGCGCGGCAGCACGACCAGCGCGTGCTCGAACTCCGAACCCTGCGACTGGTGGACTGTCATCGCGAACGCGGTCTGGTGACGCGGGAGCCGCGCGACGTCGATCGGCCGTTCGTCGTCGGCGAACCAGACGCGCAGCCGGCCGTGGTCGTCCGGCAGCGCGATGCCGACGTCGCCGTTGAAGCGACCGAGGGCGTAGTCGTTGGCGAGGATCATGACCGGGCGACCGGGAAACCAGCCGGGCTGTCGGTCATCGCGCGATGGCGCGCCGACGACCCCGCGCGCGACCCGCGTCATCCAGTCGTTGAAGGTCGCGACGCCCCGCGGCCCCTGGCGCAGGGCGCAGAGGATGCGGAACCGCTCGAAAGCTTGGCGCACGCGATGGCGGTCGTGGATCGCCGAGCGCAGCGCCTCGAGGTAGTCGTCGAAGCCATCGGCCGCGGCCCGGAGCGCCGGGTCCGGTGCGGCCGGCGCCTCGAACGCTTCGTCGACGGGATCCGGGTCGGCGAGCCAGACGATGCCCGGGTCCGGAGGATCCCGCAGCAGCGCGAGCGCCGACGACACGTCGCCCCCGTTGATCGCCGTCGCGAGCCGCCCGATCGCCGACTCGCTACCGAAGCGGAACGAATCGACCAGCCAGACGACGTGGTCCGATAGCGGCGGCGGCGCGGTGCGCGCGGCGAGCTCGGCGAACACCGCCCCCGATTCGACGGCAGCGAGCTGGTCCTTGTCACCGATCAGTACGATCCGCGCGCCATCGGGCACCGCCTCGAGCAGGTGTGTCGCCAGCGCGAGGTCCAGCATCGACGCCTCGTCGACAACCAGTACGTCGATTGCGAGCCGCCTCCCGGCGTGGTGGCCGAAGGCCTGGCCACGGCTGCCGGCACCCAGCAGCCGATGGATCGTCGTCGCCGTTGCCGGCATCCGTTCCCTGATCGCCGGTGGCAAGTGCCGCGCGTGTTCGTGGATCGCCTCCATCATCCGCGCGGCGGCCTTGCCCGTCGGCGCGGCCAAGGCGATCCGCAATGCCTCCTCGCCGGCCATCAGGCAGGCGAGGAGGTTGACGACGGTGGTGGTCTTGCCCGTTCCCGGTCCGCCGCTGATGACCGCCAGTCGCGAGCGCAGCGCCAGCGCCGCGGCCCGCCGCTGGTGGTCGACGCGATCGCCGAGGCGAGCCGCGTTGCGCGCGAACGAGGTATCGAGCAGCTTCGTCGAGGCCTCGGGCACCGCGAACGCCGGTGGCGTCATCGCAACGACCAGCCGCCGGGCGAGGCGTTGCTCGTAGTCGAAGTAGCGCCGCAGATAGAGCCGGTTGGCTTCGTCCAGCACCAGCGGTTCACCGTGTCCGGCGTTGTCGTCGGCCAGCCCGAGGTCCGGGCCCTCGGGTCCGCGGGCGCCGCCGCCGGGTGCGGTCCGGCTGGCGCGCGCAGCCGGGGCCGTGCGGCCGACGATGCCGCTGCGCTCGAGCGCCGCGCGAAGGACTGAACGGCGCGCGTTCCTCTTGTCATCGAAGCGCGCTTTGCGCCGCGGGTTGCCCCGGGCATGGTCACCGTCGCCGAGGTCGTCGCCAGTGCTGTCGAGAGCGCTGTCGTCGTCGGCAACGTCATCAGCATCGCTGGCAGCGGAGGCAGCGGAGGCAGCGTCGATCTCGTCCAGATCGAGGCAGACGTGTCCGGCGGCCGTCGCCCGCGCCACGGCCTCGGCGGCCGCGACGACCGCCGCCCGGTCGACCCAGTCGAGCGTGCTGTCGGCGAGCCAGCTTTCGACGCGGGCCGCGAAGGCTCGTGCCAGTGCGCCTTCGGGATCGAGCGTGGTCGTCATGTCCGGGCCTCGCGGCCTGCGCGACCGTCACGATCAGGCTGATTGCCGGGGTCGCGACCGATCGGCGGTGGCGGCGCTGCGCGCGACGACCTGTCCGGTCGATCTAGGAGCGCCGAGAAGCCGTCGATCAGGGCCGCTGGTGGCCGGTCGAAGGCGACGCCGGCGGGTCGACCGACGGCATCGACCCAGTCGGGCCTGACGCCGCGAATGAACAGGTAGAAGCTGCCGCCAAAGTGCTCGTCGTAGCGGTAGCGCGGCAATCGCAGGCGCAGATGGCGATCGAGGGCGACGGCATAGAGCAGCGACTGCAGGTGATAGTCGTGGGCGAGCATCGCCTGGGCCAACGGTCCCGGGCCATAGGCCGCCCGTCCGCGACCGAGGTGATTGGACTTCCAGTCGGCCAGGTAGTAACGGCCTTCGTGCTCGAACACCAGGTCGATGAAGCCGCGCAGGTAGCCCTCGAGCGCGGCCGAGCCGATCAGCGGAGCGTGGTAGCCGTGTCGTTCCATCAGCGCGACCACGGCGTCCGGCTCGAGCCGTGCGACAGGGAGCGTGAACTCGAGTTCATTCAAGCGTTGCGACCGGTTCACCATGGCCAGGCGCAGGTTCGATGCCGGCAGCAACGGCGTGGCGACGACGTCGGCCAGCAGCTTCGCGAGCATCCGCGGCAGCAGCGCCCCATCGGAGCCTGCCGCAGGACGCTGCGGATATGCTGCGAGTGCCCGATCGATGGCCGATGGCCAACTGGTCGGATCGTCGAACTCGACCAGCTCGAGCAGCGTGTGCAGGCACTCGCCGGCCGCCGGCCCGCGCGGAAAGCGCAGGATGTCGTCGTCGGCCGGCATCGGACCGGCAGGGGCGGGCTCCGCGGCATCGACGAACAGGTCGGTCTCGCGTGCCGCCGCGTCGGCGTTGCTCCCCGCCGTGATGAGGCTGCTGTAGCTCGCGATCCGCCGCGCCGGCGGGATCCAGGCCGGAGCCGGCAGCGCGGCGAAGGCCTCGGGGGCGAAGGTGCGCGCGCGCAACGGCCGGACCGGGAGTTGAGGCAACGCCACGAGCGTGACGGCGTCGGGCGACTGCGACCGGGCGAACGCGGCCCAGGCGTCGGCGATCTTCGCCGGTCCCGGCACCGGTGACTTCGCACCCGACTTGGTGTCGAACCACGCGTCGGCGTCGACCCCGGCGCCTGCGACCAGCCAGTTCAGCGGACTGCGGCACGACT
>JBEVJQ010000424.1:0-4657 GCA_040510055.1 Burkholderiaceae bacterium
GTTCCGCGCGATGGTGCGTTCGCTCCATGCCGCCGGCATCGAGGTCCTGCTCGACGTGGTCTACAACCACACCGCTGAAGGCAACGAGAAGGGTCCGACGCTTGCCTGGCGCGGGATCGACAACGCCGCCTACTACCGGCTGCACAAGGGCGATCCGCGCCACTACGAGAACGATTCAGGCTGCGGCAACACCCTCAACGTCGCCCACCCGCGAGTACTGCAGATGGTGCTCGACAGCCTGCGTCACTGGGTCACCCACTATCGGGTCGATGGCTTTCGCTTCGACCTCGCCGTTGCGCTTGGCCGCAACGACCGCGGTTTCGACGCCGCCGCGCCATTCTTCCAGGCCATCGCCCAGGACCCGGTACTCGCGCGCGTCAAGCTGATCGCCGAGCCGTGGGACCTGGGTATGGACGGCTACCGACTCGGTGGCTTTCCCGTGGGCTGGTCGGAGTGGAATGATCGTTTCCGCGACGAGGTTCGGGCATTCTGGATCCAGAAGGGTGGTGACCGCGGCGCCTTCGCCCGCCGGCTTGCCGGTTCCAGCGACATTTTCCGGCTCGATCGCGCGGCGCTTCGCGAACCGTCGCACCAGCGCCCCCACGCACCGAAGAACCCGCGCGGCCGGCTCGCGGTGGCGAGCATCAACTATGTTGCCGCCCACGACGGCTTCACGCTCGAGGATCTGGTCAGCTACGACGAGAAGCACAACGAGGCCAACGGCGAGGACAACCGCGACGGCACGTCGAACAACCTGAGCTGGAACTGCGGCTTCGAGGGCCCGACGCGGATGCAGGGCGTGCTGGCACGCCGGCGCTGGCTCAAGCGCGCGATGCTGGCCGCGTTGATGCTCGCCCGCGGCGTGCCGATGCTCCTGGCCGGCGACGAGATCGGACGCACCCAGCGCGGCAACAACAACGCCTATTGCCAGGACAACGAGCTGTCGTGGCTCGACTGGGGCGCGGCCGATGGCGCGCTCTGTGAATTCGTCGCTCGGCTGATCGCCGTCCGTCATCGCTACCCCGAACTGCATGGCTCCGATTGGCTGAGCGGTGAACCGGCGGCCGGCAAGCGCCGTGACGTCTCGTGGATCAACCGTCGCGGACTCGAAATGGCCGTCCGGCAATGGGGGATGCAGCAGCGCTACGTCTTCGGCATGCAGCTGGCCAGCTCGGAGCGGCGGCTGCTCGCGCTGTTCAACGCCGAGATCGACGACTGGACGTTCCCGCTGATGCCGGGCCGGTGGCAGGAGGTGTTCGACACGGCGGCCGCCGATGCGTTCGCCGGCGCCGGGACGGTGCGCGAAGGGTCGCTGAACCTCCAGGGTTGCAGTGTGGTCCTGCTCGAGCTGCCCGATCGCGACCGGTCATGAACCCGGCACGCGCCAGCGGCATCCTGCTGCATCCCACGTCGTTGCCCGGTCCTCACGGCTGCGGTGATTTCGGTGACGATGCGCTGCGCTTCGTCGACTGGCTGGCACACGCCGGCCAGCGGTTCTGGCAGGTCCTGCCGCTGAGTCCGCCGGGGCCGGGGTACTCGCCGTACATGAGTGCCTCGACCCACGCCGGCAACCCGATGCTGATCTCCACCGAGCGGCTCGAGGAATCGGGGCTGCTCGATTCCGGCGCGACGGCCGCGGCGGCGGAGTCGGCCTCGTTGCCGGCGTCGCCGCACCGCGCCGACTTCGAAGCGGTCGAACCGCGTCGCCTCGCCCTGCTGCGCGCGGCCGCCGAGCGATTCTTCTCCGACGATCCGCGATTCGAGGCGGCGCGCGACGCATTCCGCTCCTGGTCGGCCCGCGAATCGGGATGGCTCGACGACTATGCGCTGTTCAAGGCACTCGACGGTGTCCACGACCATCGCTCGTGGACACTGTGGCCGGTGCCACTGGCACGCCGCGAGCCGGCAGCGCTGGCCGTCGCGGCGCGCGAATTCGCCGACGAGTGCCGGTTCTGGTCATTCGTCCAGTGGCAGTTCGATGTCCAGTGGCAGGCCGTTCGCGATCATGCGCGCGCTCGCGGCATCGGCATCATCGGTGACTTGCCGATCTACTGCGCGAGCCACAGCGCCGATACCTGGGTCGACCCGCAGTTGTTCGAGTTCGACGCCGACCGGCAGCCGACGGCCGTGGCCGGCGTCCCGCCCGACTATTTCAGCGCCACCGGCCAGCTCTGGGGCAACCCGCTCTACCGGTGGCCGGCCCACGCGGCCGAGGGCTACCGCTGGTGGATCGCACGGATGCGTTCGGCGCTGCGCCACGCCGACATCGTGCGGATCGACCATTTCCGCGGCTTTGCCGGCTACTGGGAAGTCCCGGCGAGCGCCCAGACCGCCGTCGGCGGCTGCTGGCGTCGCGGGCCGGGCCCGGCGCTGTTCGAAGCGCTGCGCGCCGAACTCGGCGACTTGCCGATCATCGCCGAGGACCTGGGGACGATCACGCCCGACGTGATCGTGCTGCGCGACACCCTCGGCCTGCCGGGCATGGCCGTTCTGCAGTTCGCGTTCGGCGGTAGTGCCGACAATGCCTACCTGCCGCACAACCTCGAGCGCGATACCGTCGTATACACCGGCACCCACGACAACGACACCACGCTCGGCTGGTTCGCCCAGGCACCGGCCGAGGAGCGGCGCGCGGTCCAGATCTACCTGAAGACCGACGGCCACGAGATCAACTGGGACCTGATCCATGCAGCGTCGTCATCGGTTGCGAACCTGGCGATCTATCCGTTCCAGGACGTGCTCGGGCTGGGCTCCGAAGGCCGGATGAACCTGCCCAGCGTCGGCGGCGCGCAGTGGCGGTGGCGGTTCGACTGGGACCAGGTCGTCGACTGGCATGCCGAGCGGCTGGCACTGATCGGCCACGCCCACGGCCGGCCGGCGCCGCGGATCGCGGTCTGACCGCGTGAGCGGGCGCCATGTGGCCGGCGCCGATTGACCGGCGCCGATTGACCGGCGCCGTGTCTGACCGGTGTTGTGCGGTCTACCGGGTCGGATGCGCCCGACTGGAGTCGAGCGAGAACTGCGCCGCGAGCGTCTGCGCCTGCTCGGCCACGAACACGATCTTGTCGCGTATCCGATCGGACAGGACGAACGGATAGGCGTCCGGCATTCCGACGGCGCGGTTGAGGTCATTGACCAGCAGCGAGATCGGCTGCCACGCCCGGAGCAGGGCGCCGCCGTCGAGCGGCCTCGTCGTCGTCGCTGGCAACTCCAGGTCGCCAGCACCGAGCGGCGCGTCATCCGCGCGACCGCCTTGGCTCGCGGCTGCGGGTGGCCGGAACGACAGACCATGCGAGCGAGCGGTCTGCACCGCGTCGCTCAGATGCATGAAGTGGGCCCAGCATTCGGCCCAGTCTTCCCAAGGATGGCTGCTGGCATAGGCCGTGATCCATGTCGAACGCCAACCGGGCGGAGGACCGTCGGCGTAGTGGCGCTTCAGGGCTCGCCCGTAGTCGACGGCCTCGTCGCCGAACAGCGTCCGGAAGCCATCGAGGAAGCTGGCTTCGCGCGCGAGCACCGTCCAGTAGAAGTGGCCGACTTCGTGGCGCAGGTGTCCCAGCAATGTCCGGTAAGGTTCGCGCAACGCCTCACGGCGCCGGGCGCGCTCGGCATCGTCGGCCTCGGCCACGTCGAGGGTCACCCGTCCGTCCTGGTGGCCAGTGACGACCGGTGCGGTCGCCGCCGAGGCCAGCAGGTGGAAGGTCAGCGGCGCGACCTCGGGGATCGGCGTATCGACGGGTAGCCCCATGTCGAACAGCGAGTGAATGAGTCGCTGCTTGGCGGCCTCGACCTTCTTCCAGTTCTTGAAATGGGTCGCGTTCGACAGGTCGGGGATCAGCTTCGACAACCGGCACGACCGACAGAAGACATCGTGGTCGGCAGCCTCGACGAGCCAGAAGCAGACGTCGTTCGGACGCCGGTTGCAGCAATGCAACCAGTCCGTGCCGGCGGCCAGCGGATGAAGCGGCCGCGGCCCCGAGCCGGCCGGTTCGTAGTCGACAGTGACCATCGCGCGCGCGGCAGGCAGGTAGGCGGCGTCGCGCCCGCATTGCAGGCACTGGCGATTGCCGAAGTACAGCGGCCCGTCGCAGCCGCCACAGCGGAACCGGTTCATCGGGCGTCGACGTCCCGGGCAGCGAATCGATCCCCGGCGCTGGGAACGCCACTTGCGATACCGACCCTCCCGGCCCGCTCTTCGATGGATGCGCCCGCAAGCAGCGGGCCAGGCCATCGGCCAGTGACCCCCAAAGGAGCCATTCCATGAAGCCGAAGCCCGCCCCAGGGTCCAGGCCCGACCCGCAACAATCGCAGGCCGAAGAGAAACTGCCGCACGAGCGCGATCAGTCGAGCAGCGACGAGACCCGGCCGGACACCGAGCAGAACGCTCGGACCGGCAAGCGCGGGGCCGAAGATGTCGCCCGCGGCGTCGAGGATACGAGTAAGGCGCCGCAGCTCGATCATCTCTACGACAAGTCGTTCCGCGAGGGCGACGACTGAGCGAGCGCGGGTCCAGTGTCCGGCCGCGCGGTCTCGCTCGCCTTGGCCGCGACGCTGGTCTCGCGGTCGCGCGCCGGTCCCGGGCTTGCGCCAGGCTCCCCGGCCGAAGCCTCGCCGGCGACCGGCTCGCGGGCCGCGGGCTGGTGGCTGGCGCCGACCG
>JBEVJQ010000425.1:0-3796 GCA_040510055.1 Burkholderiaceae bacterium
CGCGGACCGGGCCGGCGCAGCCACGCGGTTGCGCCGGCCTTTTCACGCGGCGCCGGTTCGGCGAGGCTACTTTGCCGGGGCTACTTCGCCGGGGCTACTTCGGCGGCGCTACTTCGGACAGCGCCGCCGCAACGAGTCAATGCGCCGGAGCGCTCAGGAATTCTCCGGCCAGCGGTGCACCCCCGGCCAGCAACCCCGCCTCATCGGCCACCTGCTGGCCGTTGACCCAGACCCCGTGAACACCGAGGGCGTCGGTCGTCAACCGCGCCGCCCCGCCCGGCAGGTCGTAGACCCGCCGCTTCGGCCCGCGGCCGACGGTGGCCGGATCGAACAGCAGCAGGTCGGCAGCCGATCCTTCACGCAATCGACCGCGGTCGGCGAAGCCGAAGATGTCGGCGCTCTGCGCCGTGAGCTTGTGAACCGCCTGTTCCAGCGGCATCACGCCCAGGTCGCGGGCCCAGTGCCCCATCAGGTGGAGTCCGAATCCGGCATCGTTGAAGAACGTCAGGTGCGCGCCGGCATCGCTCAGAGACACCAGGCTGTGCGGATGCGTGAGCAGCTTCGCTACCGCCGCCTCGTCACTGTTCAGGAGCTGGGCGGTGAACACCGTCGCCAGGTCTTCGTCGAGGGCCAGGTCGAGCATCACGTCGAGCGGATCGCGGCCCGCTTGCGCTGCGATCTCGGCCAGGCTGCGCTGCTCCAGCGAGCGGTTCTCGGCGCGGGTGACCTCGACGACATGGACCTTGTCCCATTCGCTGTTGAACAGGCGAAACTTCGTCGGCGCGGAAAGTTCGGCCCGGACCGTGTCGCGGAAGGACGGATCGGCGAGGATCCGGCGCAGGTCTTCGCCCGTGCAGCCCAGGGCCGGCTTCCAGCTCACCAGGCCCTCGACGGGGTACGGCGACGCCAGCGTGAAGTCCATCGTCAACGGACAGCAACTGACCTGGCCAAGCAGCGCCCGGCCACGGTCGTTGGCGGCCGTGATCGCATCGAGATCGTCGAACACCGCCTGCGGGTTGGTGCCGTTGTGCAGCAGTGCCGCGATCATCACCGGACGCCCGGAGCGTGCCGCCATCTCCTCGAGCAGCGCAATCGGCATCTGGCCACCCTTGGTGACCATGTAGACCCCGCGACCCGTAGCCCCCATCGCCTCGATCAGCGCAATCTGCTCGGCGTCACTGGCGAGTCGTGACGGCATCGGCAATCCACCCTCGCCGTTGTGAGCCGGACTCGTGCTGCTGGCGAAGCCGATCGCGCCGGCGGCCATGGCCTCGCGGACCAGCGCGCACATCTGCTCGACCTCGGCTGCAGTCGCTTCGCGCTGCGTGGCGTCGTCGCCCATCACCCAGGTCCGGACCGACGAGTGACCGAGGTAGGCGGCGAGGTTGACGGCGCTGCCGCGCCGGCGCAGAAGCTCAAGGTATTCCGGAAACGTCTCGAACTCCCAGCGAATGCCCTGGCGCAGGACGTCGAGCGACATTCCCTCGACCTGCGTCAGGTTGCGCATCGTCGACTCGCGGTCCTTCGGCTTGCACGGGGCAATGGTGAATCCGCAGTTGCCGATGACGGCGGTGGTCACACCGAGCGCCGGCGACGGGCGCACGTGCGGATCCCAGGTCACCTGGGCATCGAAATGCGTATGGCTGTCGATGATGCCGGGCATCAGCGCCAACCCACCGGCATCGATCGTCCGCCGGGCCGGTTCGTGCAGGTCCGCGGCGATCGCCTGGATGCGGCCGCCCCGTACGGCGACGTCAACCTGGCGGGGCGGCGCCCCGGAACCGTCGTAGACGCGGGCGCCACGTACCAACAGATCCAGCATCGCTATCTCCTCCCGGGCGCTCGTGCCCGTCGTCCGCCCGTCGTCGTTCGTCCGCTGAAGCCGTGACGGGTCCGGCTATTCCGATGGCGGTCATCGTACTACTTGGCGCGGGCCGACCTGTCGTCGCTCCAGCGCTCAGGGCGGGCGCCGACGGATGCCGCGGAACCCTGGTCCGTCGTCTCTCAGGCGACGGCCCGGGCCAGCCAGCGCGCGGTGATGCTCGCCGGACTCGCTGCCACCTCGCCAGGGGTTCCGGTCGCCACGACGGTTCCGCCCTCGTCACCGGCGCCCGGACCCATGTCGACGATCCAGTCGCTCTGCGCCGCGACCCGCATGTCGTGCTCGACGACGATGACGGTATTGCCGGCATCGACCAACGCGTGCAGTTGCACCATGAAGCGATCGACGTCGAGCGCATGCAGTCCGGCCGTCGGTTCGTCGAGGATGTAGAGCGTCTCGCCGCGCTGCATCCGCTGCAATTCGGTCGCGAGCTTGATCCGCTGCGCCTCGCCGCCCGAGAGTTCGGTAGCCGGCTGGCCGAGCCGCAGGTAGCCGAGCCCTATCCCTCGGAGCAGCATCAGCGGCCGACGAATCGCCGGCTCGGCGTCGAACACGTCGCAGGCTTCGTCGACCGTCAGCCCGAGGATATCGGCGATGGTGTGCCCGTTCCAGTGGATCTCGAGCGTCTTCGCGTTGTAGCGCTTGCCGCCGCACTCGGCACACGGCGCGTAGACGCTGGGCATGAACAGCAGTTCGACCATGACGAAGCCCTCGCCCTCGCAGTGCGGGCAGCGGCCCTTGGCGACGTTGAACGAGAACCGGCCGGCGTCGTAGCGGCGTGATCGGGCCGCCGGCGTGGCGGCGAACAGCTTGCGGACCTGGTCGAAGAAGCCGGTATAGGTGGCGAGGTTCGACCGTGGCGTGCGCCCGATCGGCCGCTGGTCGACGCGGACGAAACGCCGGATCGCCGCCAGGTCGCCGGACAGCCGTCCGACGGTGACGTCGGCGATCGCCGGGCCGTCATCGTCGTCGTCGCTACCCGATTGCTGTCCGAGATGCTCCTGGGCCAGGTCGGCCAGTGCGTGGCTGACGAGGCTCGACTTGCCCGAACCCGAGACGCCGGTCACGGTCGTCAGGGCGCCGATGGGAAAGCGGACATCGACCGCCTTCAGGTTGTTGCGGCTGACCGCCGCTATCGTCAGCCAGCGGTCGCCGACGCGCGACCGCCGCTGTTCGATCCGCGGCGCCGCGAACAGGTAGAGGGCGGTGTGCGATCGGTCGACCGCCCGGAGCCCGTCGGGTGGTCCGCTATACAGCACCTGGCCGCCGCGCTCGCCGGCATCGGGCCCCATGTCGACGATCCAATCGGCGCGGCCGATCAGGTCGAGGTCGTGTTCGACGACGAATACCGAGTTGCCCGCCGCCTTCAGCCGCTCGAGCGCCCCCGCCAGGGCCTCGGCATCGGCCGGGTGCAGGCCCGCCGACGGCTCATCGAGAACGTAGACGACGCCGAACAGGTTCGAGTGGATCTGGGTCGCCAGCCGGATCCGCTGCAGCTCGCCCGGCGACAGGCTCGGCGTCGCGCGGTCGAGGGACAGATAACCCAGGCCCAGCGCGCAGAGCCCGTCGATCCGGGAGATCACATCGCCGGCGATCCGCTGGGCAACGATCCGCCGCTCGGGCGCGTCGCCCGGGTCCGCCGATCCCGCGGGGCTGGCCGCTGCGCGCAGCGCCTGCCCGACGCGATCGAGCGGCAGCCGGCTCATCTCGCCGATGTCGCGCCCGCCAACCTTGACCGACAGCGCCGCCTTCTTCAGCCGCTTGCCGCGGCACTCGCGGCAGAGCGTGCCGGACATGAAGCGCGCGACGCGACGGCGCATCAGCGCGCTCTGCGTCGTCGCAAACGTGTGGAGCACATAGCGCCGCGCGCCCATGTAGGTCCCGTGGTAGCTCGGCTCGACGTTGCGACGCCGC